>JACCSC010000401.1 GCA_013813215.1 Geodermatophilaceae bacterium
ACACCGACGCCGCAACGTTGGCGCGCGACGCCGGACTGTCCGTCGTGATGGATCGCTGCTGCAAGATCGAGCACGCCCGATTCTTCGGTGGCCTGCGGACCATCGGGCTCAACACCGGCGTGGTCACGAGCCGGCTGGCGATGCGTCTGCCGCGCGAGCTCTGAGCCTCGGCCCGCGCTCGTACGGCGGTGTGCTCCCGCCTCAGGTCGCCGGCTGGCCGGGCAACCAGGCGTAAAGGTCCACCTGCTGGCCGTCCGGGTCCTGCACCGAGGCGTATCGCATGCCCCACGGGGCATCCCACGGCGGGATCTTCCCGTGCCCGTCGGCGTCGAGTTCGGCGTACAGTTCGTCGACCTCGGCCACGCTGCCCAGGCGAGCGGCGAAGGCCACCCGCGTGCCGACCACGGGCTCGTACGCGGGGTCGAACCCGCGGACGGACTCCTCGCTGTCGATCATCAGCCGCATGCCCGCTCCGAGCGCGCACTCGACGTGCGCCTCGAGGGGGACATCGTCGGCGAAGGGCACGCCGACCCGCCGGTAGAAGGCGATGCTCGCCGCGACGTCCGTGGCGACGACGCCGATCGCATCGAATGTGGCTCCGGCCATCCGAACCTCCTCACGTCCTGCGCCGCTCGGTGCGACAACGCCACGCTAGGACGAGCCACCGACAGTTCGGTCGTCGGCTTCGCGATGACTACGTCGCGAGCGCAGCACGCATCCGGCGTACCGCCTCGGTGAGCAGCTCGCGTGAGGTCCCGAAGTTGAGCCGGGCGAACCCGACCCCCTGCCCGAAACGCTCCCCCGGGTCCAGCGCGACCCGGCCGCGGCGCAGGATCACTTCGGCCGGATCGGCGCCCAGGCCGAGGGCCGAGAAGTCCAGCCAGGCGAGGTAGGTCGCCTCGGGGGGCGCGAAGCGCACACCGGGGACGTCCGCCAGCAGGGACCGGAGATGCTCACGGTTGCCCTGCAGGTAGGCCACGGTCTCGTCGAGCCAGTCACGACCGTCGGCGAACGCCGTCCGACTGGCCACGACTCCGAGCAGGCCCGCGGCGATGCCGGCCAGTTCGGGAACGTCGGCCCAGCGTCGGCGCAGTTCCGGCGAGCCGGTCACTGCCAGCGCCGCCTTGAGCCCGGGCAGGTTCCAGGCCTTGGAGGCCGACACCAGGCTCACCGCCCCGGGCGCCGCCGTGGCGTAGGGCGCGAAGCGGGCGCCGTCGTACACCAAGGGCGCGTGGATCTCGTCGGCGATGACGGTGACCGCGTGCCGGTCCGCGAGGTCGGCCACGGCGGCCAGGTCGGCCGCCGACCAGACCCGGCCGACCGGGTTGTGCGGGTGGCAGAGCAGGAAGAACCGGGCACCCGCGGCGAACGCGGCCGCCAGCCCGGACAGGTCGAGGTCGTAGCGATCGCCGTCGCGGGCCAGCGGGACCTCGACCACCTGGCATCCTGCGGCCGGGATCGTGCTGAAGAACGGGTGGTACACCGGCGGGCAGACGACCACGCCATCGCCGGCACGGGCCAGCAGCCGCAGTGTGACGTAGATGCCCTGCGAGACGTCGCCCACCAGATGCACGTCGGCCGGGTCGAGACGTTGCGCGTAGCGCCAGGCCGCGAAGTCGCAGTAGACCTCGGGCAGGTCACCGGGCACGGCGTAACCGAAGTCGCCGCGTTGGACCATCTCGGCGAGCACCGCCCGGATCGGCTCGGCGGTTGGCAGGTCCATTTCGGCCACGTGCACGGGCAAGACGTCCGGGTCGTGCGTACGCCACTTGTAGCTCCGGCGTCGGGCGAGTTCGGCGAAGTCGACGTCCACGTGGCTAGTAGTCCCCGACCACGTTCTGCAGCGGCTGGCCGCTGACGAAGCGCTGCAACTGGTCGCGGACGATCGCGTACGCGCGGCCCGTCCCGCCGGGGACACTGCCCGCGACGTGCGGAGTCAACAGCAGGTCCGGCGCGCTCCACAGCGGATGCCCCTCCGGCAGCGGCTCTGGATCGGTCACGTCCAGGGCAGCGCGCAGCCGGCGGGAGGCCAGCTCGGCGACGAGCGCGTCGGTGTCGACGACCGGGCCGCGGGCGGCGTTGACCAGCAGCGCGCCGTCGGACATCCGAGCCAGGAACGCCGCGTCGACCATCCCGCGGGTCTCGTCGGTGAGCGGCACGAGCAGGACGACGACGTCGGCGTCGGGCAACAGGTCGGGCAGCTCGGCCACCCCCGGTACGCCGTCGCGCGCGGTCCGGCCGACCAGCGTCACGGACACGTCGAAGCCGTCCAGCATCCGGCGTACCCGCTGCGGTATGTCCCCCGCACCGACCACGAGCACGCGACGCCCGGCCAGCTCCTCGTTCACCGCGTAGTCCCAGCGGCCTTCGCGTTGCGCGGCCAGGAACCGCGGAAACATCCGGTACGACGCCAACATCGCGGCCAGGACCCACTCGGCGGTGGGGCCGGTGTGCGCGCCCCGCGCGTTGCACAGCGTCACGCCTTCCGGAACGCCCTCGGTGAAGTTCTCGGCGCCGGCGGACAGCAGCTGGACCACTTCGAGTTCGCGTAGGGCGGCGTACGCCCGGGCCATGTCGGCGCCGCTGAGGAACGGCGGGACCCAGAACCGCGTCGCCCGCCCCGCCTCGGGCAACTCACCCTTTCCGTCCCAGACCGCCACCGTGACGCCCTCGGGCGGATCGCCGAGCAGCTCGACACCACGGTCGTTGGGAACGAGGACGACGGTCACGCCCTCGACTCTAGGCAGCCGCCCCGGCGGATCGACGTAGGGTTGGCCGGGGCCGGACACGACAGGGGGATCGCGGGCGAATGCGCAGGCACTGGGCGAGGGCCGCATGCGCTGCCGCCGCCGCGGCGCTGCTGGCGGGGTGCTCGTCCGGGGGGTACGAGCCGACCGGCCCGTGGGTGCCGCAGGTCGACGGTCCGCCGCCCGCGGTCGCGCCGCCGCCGGACACCGACGTCCCGGAACCACCCGACCCGGACAGCCCGCCCACCACCTTGCCCGACGGGGAGGACCCGAACGTCGTCGCCTCCGGGCTGGACACGCCGTGGGGCCTGGCGGTCCTGCCCGACGGGAGCGCGCTGGTCGGCGAACGGCGGACCGGGCGCATCCTGCAGGTGTTCCCGGATCGCTCCGACCCGGTGGTGGCCACAACGATCGGCGGGTTGGACGCCACGGGGGACGGCGGCCTGCTCGGGCTGGCCATCTCCCCGGCGTACCGCGAGGACTCGCTGGTCTACGCGTACGCCACGACGGCGACGGACAACCGCATCCTGCGCTTCAGCCTCGGCGGTACGCCGCAGCCGATCGTGACCGGGATCCCCAAGGGCGCCACGGGCAACGGCGGACGGATCGCGTTCGGGCCGGACGAGGTGCTGTACGTCGGGACGGGCGACACCGGCAACGCCGCGCTGGCGGCCGACCCGGCGAGCCTGGCCGGCAAGGTGCTGCGCTTCGACATCTTCGGTCGGCCGGTGCCCGGCGAGCCCACCGACGCCTCGCCGGTCGTGACCCGAGGACACAGCAACGTGACCGGGCTGTGCTTCGACGGCGCCGACCGGTTGTTCGTCACCGAGACCGCGCCGTCCCCCGGCGACGAGCTGAACCTGCTCGTGCCGGGCGGCGACTACGGGTGGCAGGGCCGGATCGGGTCCGAGGCACCGGTGGCGACCTACGACGAGGCCGGCCTGGGTGGCTGCGCCATCGTCAACCGGGTCGCCTTCCTCGGTGCCGTCGACGGCGAACGGATCATCGTCACGATCCTGGACGGCAACGGCGCCGCGGTCGGTGACCCGGAGGAATTCCTGGCCGCGCAGTACGGGCGGCTGCGCACCGTGGTGGCCGACGAGTTCGGCGCGCTGTGGATCACTACGTCGAATCTGGACGGACCCGACGCGCCCGATCCGGACGACGACCGGGTGCTGCGGGTCCTCCCGCCGAGCGACGCCGGCGGCGGCGTGAGTTAGTCACTCCCAGGGGACTGCATCACTCCCCAGGGGGCTTTCGCCCCCCGGACCCCCCGCTCCGGGGGGCGCTGCCCCCCGGACACCCCCCCGCCGAGGGCTCCGCCCCCGGAACCCTGCCCCCGTTTCAGGTCAAGCGCTCCAGGATCAGGTCGCGGACCCGCTGCGCGTCGGCTTGCCCGCGGGTCGCCTTCATCACCGCGCCGACCAAGGCACCGGCCGCGGCTACCTTGCCGGCACGGATCTTCTCGGCCACCTCGGGGGCGGCGGCGATGGCCGCGTCGACGGCCACCGTCAGCGCGCCGGAGTCGCTGACCACGGCCAAGCCGCGGGCCTCGACGACCGCGCCCGGATCGCCCTCACCGGCCAGCACGCCGTCCAGCGCCTGTCGGGCCAGCTTGTCGTTGATCGCCCCCGACGCGACGAGCCGCACCAGTTCGGCCACCTGCGTCGGGGTGACGGCCAGCGCGGCGAGCTCCTCCCCGGCCTCGTTAGCCCGGCGGGACAGCTCCCCCAGCCACCACTTGCGAGCGTCTTCAGGCGGTGCCCCCGCGGCCACCGTGGCCTCGATGAGATCCAGCGCGCCGGCGTTCGCCGCCGCCATCTCCGGTGCGGACATGCCCCACGCCTCCTGCAGCCTGGCCCGCCGGGCCGACGGCAGTTCGGGCAGGGTGCCGCGCAGCTGCCCGATCCACTCCTCCGCCGGGGCCAGCGGCACCAGGTCCGGTTCCGGGAAGTACCGGTAGTCCGTCGCCTCCTCCTTGGACCGTCCAGGGGTGCTCTGGCCGGTGTTCTCGTGGAAATGCCGGGTCTCCTGGGTGATCCGCCCACCGCCGTCCAGGACGGTCGACTGCCGCAGGATCTCCGAACGCACCGCCCGCTCGACCGAACGCAGCGAGTTGACGTTCTTCGTCTCGGTCCGCGTCCCCCAGACGGGGCTGTCGAGCGGGGACAGCGAGGTGTTGACGTCGCAGCGCAGCGACCCCTGCTCCATCCGGACGTCGGAGACGCCGAGCGCGCGCAGGATGTCGCGCAGCTCGGTGACGTAAGCGCGGGCGACCTCGGGTGCCCGCGCCCCCGTGCCGGTCACCGGCTTGGTGACGATCTCGACCAGCGGGATGCCGGCCCGGTTGTAGTCGACCAACGAATGCGTCGCACCGTGGATCCGCCCGGTCGCACCGCCCACGTGCAGCGACTTGCCGGTGTCCTCCTCCAGGTGCACCCGCTCGATCTCGATCCGGTACGTGTCGCCGGACAGCAGGACATCGACCCAGCCGTCGGTGCACAGGGGTTCGTCGTACTGACTGATCTGGAAGTTCTTCGGCATGTCCGGGTAGAAGTAGTTCTTCCGCGCGAACCGGCACCACGAGGCGATCGAGCAGTGCAGCGCCAGCCCGATCCGGATGGTGGCCTCGATCGCGGCAGCGTTGGCCACCGGGAGGGCCCCGGGCAGCCCCAGGCAGACCGGGCAGACCTGCGTGTTCGGCTCGGCCCCGAACTCGGTCGGGCAGCCGCAGAACATCTTGGAGGCGGTACCGAGTTCGACGTGGGTCTCCAGGCCGATCACCGGCGCGTAGCGGGCGAGGACGTCGTCGTACGACGGGGCGGCAAGGGTCATGTGATGGTCCCGGGGCTCAGTGCGGTCGGAAGTCTTTGCTGTGGTCGCGCACGGCCTGATCGCGCACTACCTCGTCGCGGCGGGCCAGCTCGGCTCGCTGCCGCCGGAACCAGACGATGTACAGCCAGCTCGCGACGAGCAGCAGGACGACCAGAGCGATCCGCGTGGTACTCAACGCGACCTCCCACGAGCCGGTCAGCACGCCCAGTACGAGGACCAGCAGGGCGAGCAGGGCGACGAGCCGCCAGAAGGCGGCCATCCCGAAGGACTCCCAGGTCAGGCCGGACGACGGCTTCGACGCCGGACCGGAGGACTGCAGCACCCATCCACGGTGACACAGATGTGGCTGTTGAGGCGAGCCCGAGCACTCTGGGCCACCGCCCGCTCACCAGCGTCGCGGGTTTCCGCGGGACAGCACGTACCCCCCCGAGGCCAGGACCACCCCGACGCCGGCCAGCGCCAACAGCAGGACCTCGCCGGTCAGCACATACCCCAGGATGCCGCCGAGGCCAGCCAGCACCGACAGCAGAAGGGCCACAGCCTTCATCGGCACCGCATCTAGACAGGGGGGGCCGCGGCGAGGATCGGGCGTCCGTCACGGCCGGCGACCGCGGTCTCCACGGCCGCGGCGACGCGGTAGCAGCGGTCGTCGGCCTGCGCCGGCGCCATGATCTGCAGTCCGACCGGCAGCCCGTCAGACAGCCCGCACGGGACGGAGATCGCCGGCGTACCGGCCAGGCTCGCGGGCAACGTGCACAGATCGGCGGCGTACATGGCCATCGGGTCGTCCACCCGGGCCCCGAGCGGGAACGCGACGGTCGGCGTCGTGGGCGAGACCAGGACGTCACAGTCCGCGAACGCCGCCGCGAAGTCCCGGCTGATCAGCGTGCGGACCTTCTGCGCCTGCCCGTAGTAGGCGTCGTAGTAGCCGCTGCTCAGGGCGTAGGTGCCGAGGATGACCCGGCGCTTGACCTCGGCGCCGAAGCCGGCCTCGCGGGTCAGCGACATGACCTCCTCGAGCCCGCGTACGCCGTCGTCGCCGACTCGCAGTCCGTAGCGGACGGCGTCGAAGCGGGCCAGGTTCGAACTGCACTCGCTCGGCGCGATCAGGTAGTACGCCGGCAGCGCGTAGCCGAAGTGCGCACAGCTGACCTCGGTCACGGTGGCGCCCAGGCCGGTGAGCAGCGTGACGGCGGCGGCGAAGCCGGCCAGCACGCCCGGTTCGTAGCCCTCGCCGGACAGCTCGCGGACGATCCCGACGCGCAACCCGCTGAGGTCGGCGCGGGCGCCGTCGCGAGCGGCGGTGACCAGCGCGGGCAGCGGCGCGTCGATGCTCGTGGAGTCGGCCGGGTCGTGCCCACCGATCGCCTCGTGCAGCAGGGCGGCGTCGAGCACGGTGCGGGTGAGCGGGCCGGCCTGGTCCAGGCTCGAGGAGAACGCGATCAGCCCGTAGCGGCTGACCCCGCCGTAGGTCGGCTTGTGCCCGACCAGGCCGGTGACCGCGGCGGGCTGGCGGATGGAGCCGCCGGTGTCGGTGCCGATGCCGAACGGCGCCTGGTACGCCGCAACCGCGGCCGACGAGCCGCCGGAGGAACCGCCGGGCACCCGGGACAGGTCCCAGGGGTTGTGCGTGGCGCCGTACGCGGAGTTCTCCGTCGACGAGCCCATCGCGAACTCGTCCATGTTCGTCTTGCCGAGCATCACGATGCCCGCGGCCTTGACCCGTGCGCTGACGGTGGCGTCGTAAGGCGGGCGCCAGCCGGCCAGGATCTTCGAGCCGCTGGTACTCGGCAGGCCGCGCGTGACGACGACGTCCTTCATGGCCAGCGGAACGCCGGCCAGCGGCCCCAACTCCTCGCCGCGGGAGCGCCGCTCGTCGACGGCGCGGGCGGCGGTCAGAGCGCCGTCGGCGTCCACGTGCAAAAAGGCGTGAACCCGGTCGTCCGTCGCCGCGATCCGGTCCAGGTGCGCCTCGGCGACCTCGACGGCGCTGGCGTTTCCGGCGGCGATCTCCGCGGCCAGGCTTGCGGCGTCCAACCGAACGAGATCGCTCATTCGGGTTCGTCCAGGATCCGCGGGACCCGGAAGCGGCCGCCCTCCGCGGCCGGCGCCAGCGCCAGCACCTCGTCGCGATCCAGGGAGGGCCGGATGACGTCGGGGCGTAACACGTTCACGACCGGTACCGCGTGGCTGGTCGGCGGGATGTCGTCGGCCGCTACCTCCCCGACCCGAGCAACCGCGCCGATGATGATGTCCAGCTGCCCGGCGAAGGTGTCCAGTTCCTCGTCGGTGACGGCGAGCCGGGCCAGCTTCGCGAGGTAGGCGACCTCCTCGCGCGAGATCGAGGGCATGGGTGCGGCATCTCCGGTCGTGGCGCGGGCGGGCAGTGGGCAGGAGTTTACGGGCGGCGGACCGCGGCCCACGCCGCGCCGGTGCGGGACTCACCGTTGACGTACGCCGCCGGGAGCCGGACCCTGGTCACATGCAGCCGCACGCGCCCTCGTCGTACGCCCGCTGGGCCGCCGACGTGCGCGGCGAAGGTCGGGCGGTACGCGTCGCCGCACACGTCGACGCCGGCTTCCTGGTGATCAGCACCTGGAAGGCCGACGTCTGCGTCGGCACGGTGCGGCTCGTGCCGCACGAGGCCTCGGAGCTGATGGCCGGGATCGCGCACGGCCTGGCCGAGATCGCCTCCGGCTACGTGGTGCCGGTCCTGCCGGCCGCTCCCGCTAAGCGACGGCACGACACCGAGGCCTTGCCGACCCAGCGTCCGGTCCCCGACGACCTTCCTGGCTGACCACACCGACGAGCGAGAGCCCGGCAACCGCACAGCGGCTGCCGGGCTCTCGGCCTTCCGTCGGTATTGCTACGCCTTGGCCTGCATGGACTCCCGGGCCGGGTTCGCCTGCTCGGCCGCCTTGGGATCCATCTCGTCCTGCTTGCCGCGGACCGTGGCCTCGATCTTGTCGCCGAGGTTCTTGTCCACGTTGCGCCAGTACTCGAAGGCACGCGCCAGGATCGGCTCGCTGACCGCGTTGAGCAGGTGGCCCGAGATGTTCATGACCAGCCGCTCGCGAGCGGCGTCGTCCAGCACCTCGCGGACCATGGTGCCGGCCTGACCCCAGTCGTCGTCCTCGGGGTGCGAGACGTACGACGCCCGCACCATCTCACCGTCGGCCTGCCAGCCCGCGGGCTCGCCGTAGCGCGCCGTGTCGGCCTTAGGCCCGCCGTAGGAGTTCGGCGCGTACACCGGGTCGGACACGTTCTCCGTCCGCATCGCGCCGTCCTTGCTGTAGCTGTGGACGGGTGACTTAGGCGTGTTCACCGGAATCTGGGTGTAGTTGACGCCCAACCGGGCGCGGTGCGCGTCGGCGTAGGAGAACAGCCGCGCCAGCAGCATCCGGTCCGGGCTCGGGCCGACGCCGGGCACCAGGTTGTTCGGCTGGAACGCGGCCTGCTCGATCTCGGTGTGATAGTCGGTCGGGTTGCGGTCCAGCGTGAGCCGGCCGACCTCGATCAAGGGGTAGTCGCCGTGCGGCCACACCTTGGTCAGGTCGAACGGGTTGAACCGGTAGTCCTTGGCGTCCTCGAACGGCATGATCTGCATGTTCAGCGTCCAGCTCGGGAACTGGCCGTCGCGGATGTGCTCGAACAGATCGCGCTGGTGGTAGTCGGTGTCCACCGCAGCCATCTGGTCGGCCTCGTCCTGGGTGAAGAACTCCACGCCTTGGTCGGTCTTGAAGTGGTACTTCACCCAGAACTTCGCTCCAGCGGCGTTCACCCACATGTAGGTGTGCGAGCTGTAGCCGTTCATGTGCCGCCAGGTGCGCGGGATACCGCGGTCACCCATCAGCCAGGTGACCTGGTGGGCCGACTCCGGCGACAGCGTCCAGAAGTCCCACTGCATGTCGTGGTCGCGCAGGCCGTTGTCGGCGCGGCGCTTCTGCGACCGGATGAAGTGCTGGAACTTCATCGGGTCCTTGACGAAGAAGACCGGCGTGTTGTTGCCGACCATGTCGTAGTTGCCCTCGGAGGTATAGAACTTCAGCGAGAAGCCCCGGGGGTCGCGCCACGTGTCCGGGCTGCCGCGCTCACCGGCCACGGTGGAGAACCGGATCAGGGTGTCGGTCTTGGTTCCCGGCTGGAACACCGCGGCCTTGGTGTAGGCGCTGACGTCGTTGGTGACCTCGAAGTGCCCGAACGCGCCGCCACCCTTGGCGTGCGGCTGACGCTCCGGGATGCGCTCGCGGTTGAACTGCGCCATCTGCTCGATCAGGTAGTGGTCCTGGAGCAGGATCGGACCGCCGGCCCCGAGGGTGAGCGAGTGTTCGTCGCTCTCGACCGGGATTCCGGCATCGGTGGTCGTGGGCGTGGGCTGCGTCTGTGTCACTGCCGCATCTCCTCCTGAGTGGTGACGTGCTCTGTCCGTTCGGTGGTCGTGCAGTCGGGGCACCAGCCCCAGAACGTCAATTCGGCCTCGTCCACGGTGAAGCCGCGGTCGTCGGCCACCTCCAGGCAGGGCCGGGCTCCGATCACGCAGTCGATGTCCTCGGTGCGCCCGCAGTTCCGGCAGACCAGGTGGTGGTGGTTGTCGCCCACCCGACGCTCGTAGCGCGCCGGGTGGCCGGCCGGCTCGATCCGCCGGAGCAGCCCGGCCGCGGTGCAGGCGGCGAGGACGTCGTACACGGCCTGGGTCGACACCGCGCCGTACGCCGCACGCACCCCGCTCGCGATCACGTCGGCGGTCGAGTGCGGGTGCCGCTCCAACCAGACCAGCACCGCCCGCCTCGGCGCCGTCACCCGCAAACCCGCGCTCCGCAGCGTGCTGCGTACCGTGCCGTCGGCATCTGTAACCACGCCCCGACCCTCCCCCATGATCTGGAATGAGTCAAGAAAGCGACGGATCGTTATCGTCGAGCGATGGGCGACATCCGTGCGCACGGGCGGGTCCTGCTCGCG
>JACCSC010000428.1 GCA_013813215.1 Geodermatophilaceae bacterium
GAACAGCACGCCGCCGAACGCGCGGCCCAGCTCCGCCTGCTGCGCGGCTTCGCCGCGGGCTGAGCAGCCTATGAGGGTGAAGTCAAGTTCTGCGTTAGGGCGGTTTGGGCGTGGGGGTGCGCCGCGAGAGCGGCTGCCATCGCGTTGATCTTGGGTGTTCGTTGGACGGTGTGACGTCGGCGGGGTCCGTGGCCCGTCTCCCTGCTCCACCTAGCGTTCAACCGGGGTGTGACCCCAACAGCCTTCATCCGAGCTTGGGTGGGTGGCGGGCGGGGCTGCTCATGCTCAGTTGCGGGGTGCTCCCCAGGCCCTGCGAGCTCGTCCCGTCCACGTCGGCGTCGACTCAGGCGGCAGAGGCGTTCACCTCGGTTCGGGGATCGAGCGCGCCGCGGGCGATGTCGGGGTTCCACGCGGTGCCGGTGGTGACCACGACGAACAGCTGCCGCAGCAGGCTGCCGGCGACTGCGACGCGGGCTTGGGCGTCGGTGAGGGGGTTGGCGGTGCGGCCGGTGAGGTGGGTGTGCCGGGCGGCCAGGACCTGGTTGTGCCGCAAGGCGGCCCAGACCGCGCGCCACGCCGCGACGCGGAGCAGCGGGCGGCCTCGGCCGGCTGATGGTGGTCCTGCCCGCGTAGTGCCCGGAGGCGTTCTCCCGGGGGCACAGCCCAGCGTGTTTGACCAGCGCGCGGGCGGAGTCGAAGCGGTGCAGGTCGCCGCTCTCGGCCAGGATCGCGGCCGCGCCGACGGCCGACAGACCCGGGATGCTGGTGACCAGCGCGGTCAGCTCGAGCTGGTCGAGGACCGCGACCATCAGGGTCGCGACCTGGTCGCGCTGGGTTTCGGCGTGTCGCAGGTCGGCCAAGGCGAACGCGGCGCGTTCCAGCCCACCGGGCCGTTGCGAGGGCACCCCGCCAGACTCGATGCCCGCCTGGTGCAAGTTGCGCAGCACCTGATGGCGGACTCGCTGCCCACCCCAGCGCGGAAGCTCGCGGGTGACCGCGCGGGTCAGCCGGGCCAGACCGAGCCTGCGGACCCGCGCCGGGTCGATGCCGGTCACGCTCATCGCGGCCCGCCAGGTCAGGGAGTCCAGCGGTCGCCGGGCGGCGGTCAGCGCCGCCGGCCAGGCGCACTCCAACAGGTCCCGCAGCTGCTGACGAGACGCACCCACGCGGGTCACCCACTCGACCCGGCAAGCCCCCAAGTGCCGCAGCCGCGCCCAGACCGGGTCGGCCCGCTCAGGCAGGTAGACGTGCAGCTGGGTCGCCAGGCGGGCGATCAGCAGCGCATCCTTGTCGTCGCTCTTGTCGCGGGTGAAGTCCTCAGCCTCCCGCGCCCGGTGCACCAACAGCGGCTGCACGCACACCAGATCGATCCCGGCCCGCACCGCCAACTCATCGACGACCTTCCACCGGTGACCGGTCGGCTCGCACGCCAACGTCACCCCAGCGAACCCCGCGGCGATCGCTCGTTGCTGGCCCCACCGGATCGCCTCAGCCAGCCGCCAGGGACGACACCGCACCGTGCGGCGAGCCAACACCTTGCTGTTGTGATCGGTCAACGCGAACACCTGCTTGCCATCGGCCAGATCCAGCGCGAGGACCGCAAACTCCCGCGGCAGCACCTCCCGCAGCCGACCGAGCCGGGCGTTACGGCGGTTGTCATCGCGTGAGAGCCGTCTACCGTGTGACATCGACATCCTCCTGTCGTGGTTGGGAAACCAAGCCCATCGACCACAACAGGGGGATGTCTTGACTTCAACCACTCAGGTAGCTACTAGGCCGTTCGGGCCCCGCCCTACTCTGCGTGGGGAAGCGATCGGCCGTCGGGGGTGTTGGAAGCCGTGGAGGCAGCCAGATGATTACACGTAATACATGAGCGCGCACCACGCCAACTGGTCCACGATGCGCTCGTTCACCCGAGACAAGACGGTCAAGGGCCAGCGGCTGGCGCCGGGGACAGTGCGCCGGGTAGCCAGTTTCGCCGTGCCGTACCGGCGTCAGCTCGTCGTCTTCCTGGCCATCGTCACGCTGTCCGCGCTGATCGGCGTCCTGACGCCGCTGCTCGCCGGCAACATCGTCAACCAGATCGCCGGACTGGGCGGCTCGGCCGGCGGCGTGGTGAAGCTGGCCTTGATCATCGCCGGGCTGGCCGTCGTGGACGCCGCGCTGTCGATGGGCAACCGGTGGTACTCCTCGCAGATCGGCGAGGGCCTCATCTACGACCTGCGCACGAAGGTCTACCAGCACGTGCAGCGGATGCCGCTGTCGTTCTTCACCCGTGCCCAGACCGGCGCGCTGGTCAGCCGCCTGAACAACGACGTGATCGGCGCCCAGCAGGCCTTCACGTCGACCCTGTCCGGCGTCGTCTCGAACGTGATCGGGCTGGTCCTCACGGCGGTGGTGATGTTCACGCTGTCGTGGCAGATCACCGCGCTGTCCCTCGTCCTCCTGCCGGTCTTCGTGCTGCCCGCGCGCCGGGTCGGGCGGCGGCTACAGGTGATCACCCGGGAGAGCTACGGGCTCAACGCCTCGATGACCTCCACGATGACCGAGCGCTTCAACGTGTCGGGCGCGCTGCTCGTGTCCCTGTTCGGCCGTCCGGAGGACGAGGCGGAGTCCTTCCGTAGCCGGGCCGGCCGGGTCCGCGACATCGGGATCATCTCCGCCATGTACAGCCGGACGTTCTTCGTGGCCCTCGCCCTCGTGGCCGCGCTCGCCCAGGCGCTGGTCTACGGCATGGGCGGCTGGCTGGCCTTCGAAGGCGACCTGACCCCGGGAACGGTGGTGTCCCTGGCGTTGCTGCTGTCGCGGCTGTACGGACCGCTGACCGCGCTGAGCAACGTCCGGGTCGACGTCATGAGCGCGATGGTGTCCTTCGAGCGCGTCTTCGAAGTGCTCGACCTGCCGCCGAAGATCATCGAGCGGCCGGACGCCGTCGAGCTGCCGGCCGACGCCCGCAGGCTGGAGTTCGACGACGTGCACTTCTCGTATCCGCGGGCCGACGAGATCTCGCTGGCCTCGCTGGAGGACATTGCGATCCCCGACCAGACGCCGGAGAACCCGGTGCTGCACGGGGTCAGCTTCCGCGCCGAGGCCGGCCAGATGATCGCCCTGGTCGGGGCGTCCGGCGCCGGCAAGACCACCATCAGCCAGCTGATCCCGCGGATCTACGACGTGACCAGCGGGTCGATCCGCATCGGCGGCGTCGACGTACGAGAGGCCACCCTGGCTTCCCTGCGCGGTGCGATCGGCGCGGTCACGCAGGACGCCCACATGTTCCACGACACGATCCGCCAGAACCTGCTCTACGCCCGGCCGGCGGCGACGGACGAGCAGATGCTGGCCGCCCTCGACGCCGCGCACATCGGCGAGCTCGTCGGGTCGCTGCCCGAGGGCCTGGACACCGTGGTCGGCGACCGCGGCTACCGGCTGTCCGGCGGGGAGAAGCAGCGGCTGGCGATCGCCCGGGTCCTGCTCAAGGCGCCGGGCATCGTGATCCTGGATGAGGCAACCGCGCACCTGGACAGCGAGTCCGAGGTCGCCGTCCAGCGCGCGCTGGACGCGGCGTTGCACGGCCGGACCTCGCTGGTCATCGCCCACCGGCTGTCCACGGTGCGGGAGGCCGACCAGATCCTGGTCATCGACGGTGGGCGGGTGGTCGAGTCCGGCCGGCACGAGGAGCTGCTGGCGCTGAACGGGGAGTACGCCGACCTGTACCGGACACAGTTCGAGCGGCAGTCCCCGGCCGTCGCGGTCACCGGCTGAGCCCCCGGCCACTAGCCTGGGCCGGTGTCGACCGGCTTCCTGATCGCGCTCGCCGCGGTCGTCGCCGTGCTGCTGCTCGCCAGGCTGGTGCTCCCCGCACTGCCGCTGCGCCAGGCCGCCGTGCGCATCACGGTCGTC
>JACCSC010000434.1 GCA_013813215.1 Geodermatophilaceae bacterium
GCGGTGGTCCAGCCGGGCGGCGAGGTCGGCCTCCCGCTCGAAGCGGGTCCGGAAGCCCGGGTCGGCGCCAGCGCGGCCTGCGCCGCCTGCGCCAGCTCCCGGCAGGTGGCGAACCGGTCGTCACGCGCCTTGGCCATCCCGCGGGCCACGACCTCGTCGATGGCCGCCGGCAGTTCGGGCCGGACGGCGGTCGGCTTCGGGGGCGGCTTGTTCAGGTGGGCGGCCATCGTGGCGTATGCGGTGTCCTCGGGGAACGGCACGTGCCCGGTGAGCAGTTCGTAGAGCACGCAGCCCAGGGCGTAGATGTCCACGCGGTGGTCCAGGGCGCGCGACTCGATCTGCTCGGGAGCGGCGTAGGCCAGCGTGGCGAGCATGTTGCCGGTGCTGGTCAGTTGGCGGACCTCGTCGACGGCCTTGGCCACGCCGAAGTCGGTCAGCAGGACCCGTTCCGGCTCGTGGTCGTCACCGGCCGCGAGCAGGATGTTGGCCGGCTTGACGTCGCGGTGCCACAGGCCGTGCCGGTGCGCGAAGTCCAGTCCGGCACCGACCTCGCCGATGATCCGCATGACGCGTGGCACGGTCATGCTCGACGGGTCGGCCTCCAGGGCCTCGGCGGCATCGATGCCGTCGACGTACTGCATGTCGATCCACAGCTGCTCGTCGCTGCGGCCGCGGTCATAGACGGTGACGATGTTGCGGTGGTCCAGCCGGGCGGCGAGGTCGGCCTCCCGCTCGAAGCGGGTCCGGAAGCCCGGGTCGGCGGACAGGTCGGCGCGCAGGAGTTTCAGCGCGTCCCGGCGCGGCAGTCGCGGGTGCTTGGCCAGATAGACGGTGCCCATCCCGCCGGTCCCGAGCACCCGGTCGATGGTGAACCCGGCGAACACCGACCCCGGGGGGTATGCCACCAAGTCCTCCCCCATCGGGTATCCGACCAGGCGATGATAGGTCAGCCCGAGCGGTGGCGGCCCAGTTCTTCTCGCGCCACGGAGCGCAGGTGAACCTCGTCCGGCCCGTCGGCCAGCCGCAGCGCCCGCGCCCACACGTAGAACTCCGCCAGCGGGAGATCGTCACTGATCCCGGCCGCACCGTGCACCTGAATCGCCCGGTCGATCACGGCGCAGGCCATCCGCGGCGCGATCACCTTGATCGCGGCGATCTCGCTGCGCGCTCCCTTGGCGCCGTACCGGTCGATCAGGTCGGCGGTCTTGAGCACCAGCAGCCGGGCCTGCTCGATCTCGATGCGGGAAAGCGCGATCTGCTCGCGCACCACCCCCTGCTCGGCCAGCGGCCGCCCGAACGCGGTCCGGCTCAGCGCCCGTTTCGCCATCAGCTGCAAGGCCCGCTCGGCCATTCCGATCAGCCGCATGCAGTGGTGGATCCGACCTGGACCGAGCCGGGCCTGGGCGATCATGAACCCGTCGCCCTCACGGGCGATCAGGTTCGCCGCAGGCACCCGGACACCGGTGAAGCGGATCTCGGAGTGTCCGTGCTGGTCCTGGTAGCCGAACGTCGGCAGGTGCCGGACGATCTCGACCCCCGAGGTCTCGCGCGGGACCAAGATCATCGACTGCTGCCGGTGCGGGGGGCCGTCCGGGTCCGTCTTGCCCATCACGATGAAGATCGCGCAACGCGGGTCCGCCGTACCGCTGATCCACCACTTGTGGCCGTCGACGACGTAGGAGTCCCCGTCGCGGGTGATCGAGGTGGCGATGTTGCGGGCGTCGGAGGAGGCCACGTCGGGCTCGGTCATGGCGAACGCCGAGCGGATCGTGCCGGCCAGCAACGGTTCCAGCCACTCTTGTTTCTGTTCCGGCGTACCGAACATGTGCAGGACTTCCATGTTGCCGGTGTCCGGGGCCTGGCAGTTGATCGTCTCCGGCGCCAGCCGCGGAGACCAGCCGGTCACCTCGGCGACGCCTGCATACTCCAGGTTCGTCAGCCCGCCGACATCGGGCAGGAACAGGTTCCACAGGCCGCGCTCCTGGGCTATCCGCTTGAGGTCCTCGACGACCGGGGGCAACTCGTGGTCGTCGTGTCCCCGTGCGGCCCGGAACGCGTGGTAGTCCACCTCGGCGGGCAGCACGTGCTCGGTCATGAAGGCCCACATGCGGTCGACGTACTCCCGGCCCTTCGGGCTCATCTCGAAGTCCACGGTGGGCTCACCATCTCCTTGGTCGGCGGTTTTCCGGTTTACTGCGGCAATGGGACGGACGGTACGGGTCGCGACCGGGATGGAGATCGCGTACGAGCGCACCGGCGATCCGCAGGCCCCATCGCTGCTCATGGTGCACGGTTTCGGCGTCCAGCTCACCGGGTGGAATCCCGACCTGCTGCGGATGCTGTGCGACGGCGGCGTACAGCTCATCGTGTTCGACAACCGCGACGTCGGGTTGTCCACGCAACTGTCCGAGGTCGGGCCGATCGATCCGATCGCCGTGTTGACCGGCCAGGTGGCGGCGCCGTACCTGCTGGCCGACATGGCCGCGGACACCGCCGGCCTGATCGAGGCGCTGGAGCTGGACTCGACCCACGTGCTCGGCGTTTCCCTGGGCGGGATGATCGCCCAGCAACTGGCCATCGACCACCCGGAGCGGGTCCGCAGCCTGATCTCGATGATGTCCACGCCGCATATGAGCCTGTCGCCCGCGACGCCGGAGGCGGCCGCGGCGATGCTGCAGCCGCCGGCGGCCACCCGCGAGGCGGCGCTCGACCGGTCGGCGGCGATCGCCACGGTCACCGGGTCCAAGGAGTACGAGCGCGACGAGGCCTGGATCCGCACCGCGTCGGCCCTGGCCTGGGACCGGAACAACGATGCGACCGGCGTGACCCGGCAGTTCGCGGCGATCACCCTGTCGCCCGATCGCCGCGCCGGACTGGCCGGGCTGCAGATTCCCTCCCTCGTGGTGCACGGCGAAGTCGACCCGCTGATCGGCGTCGCGGGCGGCCGGGCCACGGCCGAGGCGATCCCGGGCGCCGAGCTGCTCGTCATCCCCGGCATGGGGCACGACCTGCCGCGGGCGGTGTGGCGGGAGGTTGTGGACGCCGTGCTCGCCCTCGTCCACCGCGCCGAGCGGGCCCGGTGGATTCCCAAGACCCACGAACACGCCCGCTGGGGCCGGCTGGAGCCAGAATGACCAAACCCTTCGCGTCGTCGACGGACTTGAGCGAGAAGACCGCCACCCTGGAGGAACTGGCCGACGGGGTCTACGCCTACACCGCCCAGGGCGACCCGAACGTCGGAGCCATCGTGGGCGGTGACGGCGTCCTGTGCGTCGAGGCGCGGGCCACGCCGTACATGGCCGGGAAGTGGCTGGCCGACCTGCGCACGCGCACCGACGCGACGGTCCGTGACCTCGTCCTGACCCATTACCACGCGGTCCGCACGCTCGGCGCCGCCGCGTTCGGGGCCGAGCGGATCATCACGTCGACGACGACGCGGGACCTCATCGAGGAGCGCGGCCAGCAGGACTGGGAGTCCGAGGCCGCGCGGATGCCGCGGCTGTTCGCCGGCGCGGAAACCATCCCGGGCCTGACCCGGCCCACGGACACCTTCGACGACGTCATGGACGTCGACCTCGGCGGGCGCGCCGTCCAGCTGTTACACCTCGGCCGCGGCCATACCGAGGGCGACATCGTGGTCTGGCTGCCCGACGAGCGGATCTGCTTCGCCGGTGACCTGGTCGAGGGCGAGGCCGCGCTGTACACCGGCGACGCGATCCACCTCGACTGGATGGCCGGGACGCTCGACCTGGTCGCGGCCCTCGGAGCCGAGGTGATGGTCGGCGGCCGCGGCCGGGTGATGCGCGGTGCTGACGAGGTGCAGGCGGGGATCGAGCAGACCCGCGGCTTCTTGCGGACCATGCACGACGAGGTGGCACCGGTGCTGGCCCGCGGCGGAACCTTGAAGCAGGCCTTCGACGCCGCGCACGGGGCGCTGGAGCCGGCGTACGGCGCGTGGCCGATCTTCGAGCACTGCATGCCGTTCAACGTGTCCCGGCTCTGGGACGAGCTGTCCGGGATCCAGCGGCCGCGGATCTGGACCGCGCAGCGCGACCGGGAAGTCTGGGCCGAACTCCAGTCATGACCGCCGACGCTGTCGCGGTCGTCGGGGCGGGGCCGGTGGGGCTCACGCTGGCGCTGCGGCTGTCCCAGTTCGGCGTACCGGTCACCGTGCTCGAGCAGGCCGAGCGGCGGCGCGGCGAGGGCTCCAAGGCGCTGTGCATGCAGCGCGAGACCCTCGAGTCCTGGGCGCTGCTCGGCTTCGGTCAGCGGGTCGCCGACCGCGGGGTGGCCTGGGCGCTGGGCCGCACGTACTTCCAGGACACCGAGCTGTTCCAGACCGCTCTGCCGGCCACCGACGAGCACTTCCCGCCGTTCGTCAACGTCAGCCAGACCGAGGTCGAGGCGCTCATGGTCGCCGCCGCGGAGCGGGAGCCGCTGATCACGTTGCGGTGGGGATGCACCGTGTCCGCGGTGCGGGTGGGTCCGGACGGCGTACGGCTGACGGGCGACGGGCTGGACGTGACGGCCCGGTACGCGGTGGGCGCCGACGGCGCCCGCTCCGCCGTCCGCCGCGCCACCGGGATCGGGTTTCCCGGTCACAGCCACGCCGACCAGTTCCTGATCGCCGACATCCGGGCCCGGCTGCCGTTCCCGGCCGAGCGCCGGTTCTGGTTCGACCCGCCCTGGAACCCGGGCCGCACCGTGCTCATCCACCCCCAGCCGGAGGACGTGTGGCGGATCGACTGGCAGGTGCCGCCGGAGTTCGACCTCGCCGCCGAGCAGGCGGACGGCCGGCTGGACGAGCGGATCCGCCGGATCGTCGGCAGTACGCCGTACGAGCCGGTCTGGCTGACCGTCTACCGCTTCCACCAGCGGATGGCCGAGCGGTTCCGGGTCGGCCGGCTGCTGCTTGCCGGCGACGCCGCGCACCTGATGAGCCCGTTCGGCGCGCGCGGACTGAACTCCGGGGTCGGCGACGCGATGAACCTCGCCTGGCGGCTGGCCGCCGCGCTGGCCGACCCGCGCCGGGCCGACGAGCTGCTGGACGCGTACGCCGACGAGCGGATGCACGCCGCCCGGGAGAACCTCGCCGTCACCGACGCCACGATGCGATTCATGGTCCCCGAGTCCGACGAGACCAGGGCCGAGCGGGACGCGACCCTGCGCGCCAGCGTGCACGACCCCGAACAGCGGGCCCGGGTGGATTCCGGTCGACTGTGCACGCCGACGGTGTACCCCTGGGCCGCGGGCCGGCTCGTCGGCGCGGTGCTGCCGGACGCGCCGGTCCAGCCCGTGCGCGGGACGGCGGCCACCAGGTTGCGCGAGCTGGTGGCGACCCACCCGGTCCGCCTGCACGTCGGTGTACGGGCCCGCGAGGGTTCCGACGTCGAGGTGATCGGGCTCGGGGACGGCGTACCTCCTGGTGACCACCCGGTCGTG
>JACCSC010000442.1 GCA_013813215.1 Geodermatophilaceae bacterium
GGGTCCCGGTGCGCCGTACCGCCTCGGCCAGCGGCTCGGCCGCCGCCACCGCCTTGACGTCGAGGTTGAACTTGACCTCCGGCCAGGCGGCCAGCAGGTCGTCGAGCCGGGGGATCGGCTCCCGCCCCCCGATGCGGGCCTTGGCCACCGCGCGGTAGGGCAGCTCGGCGACCCGGCCCGGGCGGTCGGTGACCCGGTCGAGATCGGCGTCGTGGAAAGCCAGCGCCACGCCGTCGGCCGTGGTGTGCACGTCGGTCTCCAGATAGCGGTAGCCGAGTCGGACGCACCGCTCGAAGGCGGCCAGCGAGTTCTCCAGGCCGTCCGCAGCGCCCCCGCGGTGGGCGAAGGCCAGGGGCGTGGGGGAGTCGAGGAAGCGGCTCAGCCGACGGTCTCCTCTCCGCGGAGGGCTCGTACTCAGCCGAGTTGGACCCGGGTGGCGTCGTAGGCCTGGATGTCGATCGGGCTGACCACGAGGTCCTGCAACGCGCCGATCAGATCCGCGACGTGCGGCGTCTGCAGGTGGGCCTGCAGTGCGGGCAGGTCGCGCCAGTTCTCCACGGCGACGATGGCGCTCGGGTCGTCGATGGCGGCGTAGAAGCGGTAGGCCTCGCAGCCGTCCTCGGTGACGGTGGCCTCCTGGGCGCGCTGCAGGGCCGCCCGCGCCGCGTCGACGGAGTCGGGCCGGACCTGGGCGAACGCGGTGACGACGATCATGGAAGCTCCAAGAGTGGGTGTGTGCGGTCACGCTAACGGGCGGCCCGTCGTACCCGTCGGGTATGCATGTGACCGTGGGACGGGTCAGGGTCGGTACTGCATCGTGGACGGACAAGACGCTGCTGGAGTCCGGCTGGTATCCCGAGGGCGTCGACACCCCGGAGAAGCGGCTGGTGTACTACGCCGAGCAGTTCCCGGTGGTCGAGGTCGACTCGACCTACTACACCCCGCCGAACGAGCGGAACAGCGAGCTGTGGGTGGCCCGGACCCCGCCGGACTTCGTGTTCAACGTCAAGGCGTTCTCGCTGCTCACCCAGCACCCGACCCGGCCCGGCGCGTTGTACAAGGACCTGCGCCCCGAGGGGGCGAGCAAGAACCTGTACCCGCGCGATCTGCCCGAGGCCACGATCGACCAGGTCTGGGAGCGCTTCCTGTCCGCCCTCACCCCGCTGCACGAGGCGGGCAAGCTCGGGGCGTTGCTGTTCCAGTTCCCCCAGTGGTTCCCGATCGGCCGGCGGAACAAGGAGTACATCCTGCAGTGCCAGGAGCGGGCCGCACCGATGCGCATCTGCGTGGAGTTCCGGAACAAGACCTGGATGAGCGAGGACAACCAGGTCGAGACCCTGGACTTCCTCCGCTCGTACCAGGTGCCCTACGTCTGCGTCGACATGCCGCAGGGCCACCCGAGCTCGATCCCCCCGGTGGTGGCCGCGACCGCCGACCTCGCCGTCGTGCGGTTTCACGGACACAGTGACAAGTGGACGAGCAAGGACATCTACGACCGGTTCGGCTACCACTACTCCGAGGCCGAATTGGCCGAGTGGGCGCCGAAGATTGCCGGGCTCGGTGAGCAGGCGGGGGAGACCCACGTCCTGCTGAACAACTGCCACCGCAACTACGCGCAGGTCAACGCCCGCCAGCTCGCCGATCTGCTGCTGGCCGGCATGGACTAGCTCGGGACTAGCTCTGGTTGTGCAACGCGGCCAGGTTCATGTGCAGGATCTCCCAGACGTGGCCGTCGAGGTCCTGGAAGCTGCCGCCGTACATCGGGGCGTCGTCCATGACGTCCTTCCACGGCGTGGCTCCGGCGTCGAAGGCGGCGGCCAGCATGGTGTCCACCTCCTCGCGGCTTTCGGCGCTCAGGCAGAGCAACACCTCGGTGGCCGAGCTGGCGTCGCTGATCTCGCCGGTGACGAAATCGGCGAACCGGGACCTGTCGAGCATCATGACCACGATGTTCTCCTCGACGACCATGGCCGCGGTGTGCTCGTCGCTGAACATCGGGTTGAACTCGAAGCCCAACTTGGCGAAGAACCTCCGGGTCGCGGCGATGTCCGCCACGGGAAGGTTGATGTAGATCATCCGGGCCATGGGAGATCCTCCTGGGTTATCGGGTGCGGTGCGGTCACAGTCTGGCCAGCGCCGCGGCCATGCTGGCCTGCGCTTCGTCTCCGAGCTTGTCCAGCGAGCCCTTCAGGAAGGGCGTGAGCAGCGCGGCCAGGCCCTTGAACGTGAACTCGGCGGTGTAGGTCACCCGGGTCCCCTCCGGCGCCGGGTGGAAGGTCATGGTGTCCACCGCCGTGACGGTCTTGTTCTCTCCGCGCAGGACGAGCCGCTGATCCGGCACGAGTTCCCGGACCTCGTACACCAGGGTGGTCTTTCGGCCGCGGAAGGAGGAGACGTTCTCGTACGTCGTACCCACCCCGCCGTCGCCGGACAGCTGGCGGCAGGAGACCGTGCCGGCGTCCCACTCCTCGGCGTGGGCGAAGTCCGCCAGGTAAGTGAAGACGGTCCCGACCGGCTTGGCGGCGACGACCGTACGGCGGATCGTGGGCATGGCTGTCCTTCAGCGGCTCGACGAATTGCGTGCACCCGCAGTCTGCCTGCAGGGGCTGACACTGTCGGATCGGCTGGGTACGGTCCTTCGATCCACGCCTCTGACCATCCTGTCGGGGATCGCACCGTCCGCTACGAGGAGCATTTATGTCGTTGTCCCCCCTAGGCGTACACCGGGTACGCCGCTGGCTCGGTGGTTCGCTGGCCGCGGCGATCGCCTGCTCGCTGGCCGTCGCCGCCGCGCCGACGGCCGGTGCCGTCGATCCGGCCGCCGCAGCCGCCGCCGAGCGCCCTGCCTTCCAGCTGACCCTGCTGCACAACAACGACGGCGAGTCCAAGCTGCTCGGCGCGCCTGCGGACCCGGAGAACTTCGGCGGCATCGCCCGGTTCGCCACGCTGGTCGACCAACTGCGCGCCGAGGCCCGCATCCGCCCGCCGTTCGACCCGAACGGTCCCCGGCGCAGCGGCGTGCTGATGCTGTCCTCCGGCGACAACTTCCTGGCCGGTCCCGAGTTCCAGGCGTCCCTGGACAAGGGAGTGCCGTTCTACGACTCCATCGGGATGCGGCTGATCGGCTACGACGCCTCGGCCATCGGCAACCACGAGTTCGACTTCGGCCCCGACGTGCTCGCCGACTTCATCGAGGGCTTCAACGGCGAGACGCCTTTTGTGAGCGCCAACCTCGACGTCAGCGCCGAGCCGGCGCTGGCCGAACTGGCCGCCGACGGCACCATCGTCACGCGGACGGTCGTGCGGTCCCAGGGCGAGCGGGTCGGCATCGTCGGCGCGACCACGCCGGAGCTGGCGTCCATCTCCAGCCCCCGTGACGTGGAAGTGCTGCAAGACGTCGAGGGCCTGGTCCAGCGTCAGGTCAACCTGCTGACCGCCCAGCGGGTGAACAAGATCGTCCTCATCTCACACCTGCAGAACATCGACGAGGACGTCGCCCTCATCGCCGGCCTGCGGCGGGTCGACGTGGCCATCGCCGGCGGCGGCGACGAGCTGCTGGCCAACGAGGGCGACCTGCTCGTGCCCGGAGACACCGTCAGCGTCGACCCGGTGACCGGGCTTCCGCGCAGCTACCCGATCTACGCCACCGACGCCACCGGCGTCCAGGTGCCGGTCGTGACGACCGCAGGGGACTACAAGTACGTCGGCCGGCTGGTCGTGGACTTCGACCAGCGGGGCAACGTGGTCGGCGTCGACGACGTCAGCGGGCCCGTGCGGGTCTCTGGAGTGGCGCCGGACGCCGTGGCTCCCGACCCGGAGATCCAGGAGCAGGTCGTCGAGCCGGTCGCCGACTACGTCGCCGACCTGGAAGCCGACGTGATCGCCCAGTCCGAGGTGGCGCTGGAGGGTCGGCGCGATCCTGGAGTGCGCACCATGGAGACCAACTTGGGCAACCTGCTGGCCGACTCCCTGCTGGACTCCGGCACCGACAACGCCGCCGAGTTCGAGGTGGTGCCGCCGGACGTCGCCCTGCAGAACAGCGGCGGGATCCGGAACAACTCGCTGATCCCCCCAGGTCCGATCACGGCGCTGGACACCTTCAGCATCGCGCCGTTCTCGAACTTCGTGTCGGTGGTGCCCGACGTGCCGCGCACGACGTTCAAGGAGATCATGGAGAACTCGGTGTCGAGCCTGCCCGCCGCAGACGGGCGGTTCGCTCAGGTGGCCGGCTTCTCGTTCACCTACGACGTGACGGGGACCGCGCAGGTGATCGACGAGAACGGGGTCATCACGACGCCCGGCAGCCGGGTGGTCGACGTGATCCTGGATGACGGCACGGTCGTGGTCGACGACGGCGTCGTCGTAGACGGCCCCGGCCTCGCCGTGGCCACGAACGACTTCTCCGCCCGTGGCGGCGATCAGTACCCGTTCGGCGGCCTGCCGTTCACCACCGTCGGCGTGTCCTACCAGCAGGCGCTGCAGGACTACATCGTGGAGGACCTCAACGGCCTGATCACCGCCGAGCAGTACCCCGAGGGCGGTGAGGGCCGGATCGTCGCGGTCTGACCGTTCCGTCATCCGCCGTACACCGAGGCCCC
>JACCSC010000452.1 GCA_013813215.1 Geodermatophilaceae bacterium
AACCGGGGCGGCCTTGCGGGCCGGTGCCGCCTTTGCGGCGGGTGCGGCGGGGAACGCCTCCCGGAGGCGTCGTGCGACGGGTGCTTCCACCGTCGACGACGGGCTCTTCACGTACTCACCGAGCTCCTTGAGCTTGGCGAGCACGGTCTTGCTGTCCTGTCCGAGCTCTTTCGCGAGCTCGTGGACGCGGGCCTTGCCTGGCATCGGACTCCTAGTCTCGAGGCCGGCGGCTACCCGCTCGACCTCGTCGTTACCTGGACGACATGCTCATCGTCGGAGCTTCATCGCTTGCTCATGTGAGGTCGGCCTGCTCTCTGTCTTCGGCGCGGAGGCCGGTAGGCCTCCGGTCGTACGTTCAGCCGAGTGAGGATACGACGTAGCTGCGCACCGCGGACACGTCAGGCGCCGCAGCCAGGCGCAGGGCCCGGGCGAACGCTCGCCGTCGTTCCGCGAGCGCGAAGCAGTCCGGATGGGGGTGCAGGTTCGCACCTCGACCGGGAAGGCGGCGTCGCGGATCGGGGACCAGGCGGATGACCGCACCGCTCTCCGGACCGGAGACGTCACCGGCTGCCACCACGCGCAGCAACTCGGTGGCCGGCACTCGTCGACGGCATCCCACACACGTACGAGTCGGGGTGGGAGTGGTCGCCGGGCGTCGGACCACCGACCAGTCTAACCCGACTCCGCCGGAGCGGTGTCACTGCGGATGTCGATCCGCCATCCGGTCAGCCGCGCGGCCAGCCGCGCGTTCTGTCCCTCCTTGCCGATGGCGAGGGACAGTTGGTAGTCCGGTACCACGACGCGCGCGGCCCGGGCGTCGGGGTCGACGACGGTCACGCTGAGCACCTGGGCCGGAGACAGCGCATGCCCGACGTAGCTCGCCGGGTCCTCGGCGTAGTCGACGATGTCGATCTTCTCGCCGTGCAGCTCGCTCATGACATTGCGCACCCGGGCCCCCATCGGGCCGATGCACGCCCCCTTGGCGTTGAGCCCCTGGACCTTCGACCGGACGGCGATCTTCGAGCGGTGCCCGGCCTCGCGGGCGACGTTCACGATCTCGACCGACCCGTCGGCCAGCTCCGGGACCTCCAGGGCGAACAGCTTGCGCACCAGGTTGGGGTGGGTCCGGCTCACGGTGACCTGCGGGCCGCGCATGCCCTTGATCACCGACACGACGTAGCACTTGATCCGTGCGCCGTGCTCGTAGCGCTCGCCGGGCACCTGCTCGGCCTGCGGCAGGACCGCTTCGACCTTGCCGATGTCGACCAGCACGGTGCCGCGCTCGTTACGCCCGCCGTGGGCCTGGATGATGCCGCCGACGATGTCGCCTTCCTTGCCGGAGTACTCGCCGTACGTGCGCTCGTTCTCCGCGTCCCGCAGCCGCTGCAGGATCACCTGCTTGGCCGTGCTGGCCGCGATCCGGCCGAAGTCGCCAGGCGTGTCGTCGTACTCCCGGACGACGGCACCCTGCTCGTCGACCTCCTGCGCCCACACCACCACGCCACCGGACTTGCGGTCGATCTGCACCCGCGCGTGCGTGTGCCCGACCCCGGTGTGCTTGTACGCCGTCAGCAGCGCGGTCTCGATCGCCTCGACGACGGTGTCGAAGGACACCTCCTTCTCGCGCTCGATGAGCCGCAGGGCGGCGATGTCGATGTTCACGAGGGTGCACCTCCCTTCGGCCGGTTGAACTCGACCTGGACGCGGGCCTTGCGGATCCGCGCGTATCCGAGTTCGTGCTCGGTCCCGTCGACGTCCAGGACGACAGCGGCCGCGTCGTGGCGCAGCACCCGTCCGGTCAGGCTCTGGCCGGCGGGGTCGCCGTCCACCAGGTCGGCCTGGACCAACCGGCCGCTGGCCCGCCGCCAGTGCTGCTGCGTGAGAAGCGGTCGGTCGACGCCGGGCGAGCTGATCTCCAGGACGTACGGCGTCGCGCCGAGCCCGTCACCGGAGGTGTCGAGGGCCTCGGACACGGTCTGGCTCAGCGCGGCGATGTCGTCCAGCGTGACGCCGTCGTCCCCGTCGACGACCACCCTGACCAGGCTGCGCCGACCGGCGGGAGTGACGACGACGTCCTCGAGGTCGAAGCCGGCGGCGGTCACGAGCGGCTCGATGACCGACACCAGGTGCTCGCGGGGTGCCGTACGCGTCATCATCACGGCTCCTCTCGGCGTGTGCACTTGTCCGGCCCAGGGTAGCGGGGTCGGCCAGGTGGGCAGACTGCCAGAATCTGCGGCCATGGCGGCGGCACTGACCCGGCGGCGGTTCCTCGGGTGCGGCGGCGTTCTGCTGGTGGGTGCCTGCACCGGTGGTACCGGCCCGGCCGCCCCCACGTCGTCGGCCCCTCCGCCACCCCCTGATCCGCTGCTGGCCCTGCTCGAGGAGCGGGAGGGCCTGCTCGCCGCCTACGAGGCCACCGGCACCGCACACCCGGACCTGATCGGGCGGGTGCAGCCGTTGCAGTCCCAGACCGCGGAGCACGTGACCGCGTTGCGCCTGGCGCTGGCCCTGCCAACGGCCACGTCCACGTCGTCGGCTGGATCCTCTTCGACGCCGGCGTCGAAGGGCGGATCGACGTCAGGACCCGCTGTACCGGCGGATCCGGCCGCGGCACTGGCCGAGCTGCGGAGCGCGGTACAGGCCAGCGGCAGCGCCGCGGAGTCGGTGTGTGTGTCCACCACCGCCGAGCGCGCCCCCCTGGTCGGCAGCCTGGCCGCCGCGTCCGCCTGCCACGCCCTGATGCTGAGCTGATGGACCCGACCGACGCGCTGCAGGAGGCGCTGGCCGCTGAGCACGCCGTGATCTGGGGGTACGGCGTGGTCGGTGCCGCCGCGGCCGACAACATCCTGGACCGGGTGCGGGCCGCCGAGCAGGTCCACCGCGCCCGGCGCAGCGACACCGCGGCCCGGCTCCACGAGGCAGGAGCAGCGCCGGTGGAACCGGAAGCGGCGTACGAGCTCCCCTTCGACGTCGTCGATCCGCCCACCGCGCTGCAGCTCGCCGTCGAGCTGGAGAGCGGCTGCGCGGCGGCCTGGCGCTACGTGCTGGGCCAGACCGACGATGCCGAGCTGCGCGGGGTGGCGCTCGCCGCCCTGACGGCCTGTGCGGTGCAGGCGACGCGGTGGCGGCGTACGGCCGGGATCTCCCCTGCCACCGTCGCGTTCCCGGGCCAATGATGCGAGTGGTCTTCGAGACCCACGCGACCACGACGGACAACGAGACCGGGCGAGCCACCGGCTGGCGGCCCGGCGAGCTGTCCGCCGCCGGGCGCGAGCAGGCCGCCGAACTGGGCGGGCGGCGACGGTACGACGGGATCGCCGCGGTCTTCTGCTCCGACTTGCCGCGGGCGGTGGACACCGCCCGGCTCGCCCTTGGCGACCGGCTGCCGCTGCTGCTGGACTGGCGGCTGCGCGAGTGTGACTACGGGAAGTGGAACGGCGGCCCGGTGGCTCGGGTGCACGACCGGCGCGCCGAGTTCCTGGACACGGCGTATCCGGGCGGCGAGAGCTGGCGGCAGGCCCTGGACCGGGTGGCCGGCGTACTGCCCGACCTGGCCACCCGGTGGTCCGGCCGGCGCGTCCTCGTGATCGGCCACCTGGCCACCAGGTTCGCCCTCGACGAGCGGCTGGCTGGCGTACCGCTCGCGCAGTCGCTGCGCGCCGAGTTCGAGTGGCAGCCGGGC
>JACCSC010000455.1 GCA_013813215.1 Geodermatophilaceae bacterium
ACGATGAACAGCCTGCCCAGCGGCGCGGCCTTCGGCACCCTGGTCCACGAGGTGTTGGAGACGGTCGACACGTCGGCTGGCGATCTTGCCGACGAGTTGTCGCAGCGGTGCCGCGAGGCCGTGGCGCAGCAGCTGGCCGAGGTCGATCCGGTCGCGCTGGCCGCTGCTTTGCTGCCGGTGATGCGTACGCCGCTGGGCTCCGGGACGCTCGCCGACATCGCGCCCGCCGACCGCCTGGTCGAGCTGCACTTCGAGCTACCGCTGGCCGGGGGTGACGAGCCCGTGTCCGGGGACGTGACGTTGCGGCGCGTGTCCGATTTGCTGCGCCGGTGGCTGCCGGCCGACGACGTGTTGGCGCCGTACGCCGATCTGCTGGGCACGGTCGAGGCGCCGGCGCTGCGGGGGTTCCTGTCAGGCTCGATCGACATGGTGGTGCGGGTCGACGGTCCGCGCTACGTCGTGATCGACCACAAGACCAACCGGCTGGCCCGTGGAGACCTGACCGCCCTGCACTACACGAGGGATGCGATGGCGGCGGAGATGCTGCGGGCGCACTACCCGTTGCAGGCCTTGCTGTACTGCGTGGCGGTGCACCGCTACCTGCGGTGGCGGCAGCAGGGGTACTCGCCGGACGTACATCTCGGTGGGGTGCAGTACTTGTTCGTGCGGGGCATGGTCGGGCCGGCCACGCCGCCCGGGTGCGGCGTCTTCGACTGGCACCCACCGGCGTCGCTGGTGGTCGCGCTGTCCGATCTGCTGGCCGGCCTCTCGTGAAGGTGATGTCCGCGCGCGGTGCGCTGGCGGCGTTCAACGACGCGGGGGTTCTGGACGCCGCCGACGTGCACGTCGCCCTTCGGCTGAGCCGACTTGGCGGGGAGACCGACGAGGCGGTGCTGCTCGCGGTGGCGCTGGCCGTGCGGGCAGTGCGGCTGGGCTCGGTGTGCGTCGACCTGCTGCGACTGCGCGAGGTGAACGTCGAGGACGTCGACGTGGCTGCACTGCCGTGGCCTTTGGACGCGGTGGCTCCGCTGCGGGTGAGTCCGCTGGTGGTGGGCGGTCCGGCCGGCGCCCTGCGGCCGCTGCGGTTGGTCGACACCGAGGAGGGTCCGCTGCTGTACCTGGAGCGGTACTTCCGGCAGGAGCAGACGATCCGGCAGTTTCTGGACTCCCGGTCCGCGACGGCGCCGCCGTACGACGCTGCCGTCTTGGCTTCGGGGCTGGCCGCTGGGTTTCCGGCGGCGGCGCCGGACCGGCAGCGGGTGGCGGGGGCGCTGGCTGTCACGCGGTGGACGAGCGTGGTGACCGGGGGGCCGGGCACGGGTAAGACCTTCACGATCGCGCGGATCATCGCGCTGCTCCAGGGTCAGGAGCCGGGGGTGCGGGTGGCGCTGGCCGCGCCGACGGGCAAGGCGGCGGCGCGGTTGGAGGAGAAGGTCGGGGCGCAGGGTCTGGATCTGCGGGCCATGACGCTGCATCGGCTGCTCGGCTGGCGGCCGGGGAGTTCGACCCGGTTCCGGCACGACGCGAGCAACCGGCTGCCGTACGACGTAGTGGTCGTGGACGAGTGCTCGATGGTGTCGCTGACGATGATGGCTCGGCTGGTCGAGGCGGTCCGGCCCGATGCACGGCTGGTCCTGGTCGGCGACGCGGACCAGCTGGCCTCGATCGACGCGGGCGCAGTGCTGGGTGATCTGGTCGCGCGTCCCTCCTCCGCGGCTCCCGACGCAGCACTGACCCAGCTCGTCGGCGCCGACTTGCACGGCCTGTCATGGTCCGAGCTGGTCAACGGAGTGGTCCGCCTGGCTCGGGGCTACCGCTTCGAGGGCGCGATCGCGGCCTTGGCCGACGCGGTACGCAACGGCGACGCGGATGCGGCGCTGGACTTGCTGAAATCCGGCGACCCGTCGATCTCGTTCCACGCGCCGGGCGATGTGGGGGCGCTGCGGGAGGACGTGGTCCGTTCGTCGGCCGCGGTCACCGAGGCCGCGCTGGCCGGGGACGTGCCGGGGGCACTGGCGGCGCTGGAGGAGCACCGCCTGCTGTGCGCGCACCGCGAGGGTCCGTACGGCGTGTCCGAGTGGGACCACCGGGCCCGCGAGTGGGTCCAGGCCGCGACCGGCCGGCGGCTGGACCCCTGGGGCTGGTACCCGGGCCAGCCGCTGCTGGTGACGGCGAACGACTACGACACGAAGGTGTACAACGGCGACACCGGTGTGGTCATGGCATCCGGCGACGGTCTGGTGGCGGTCTTCCCCCGGGCCGGTTCCGTCGTCCGGCTGCACCCGTCGCGGCTGGCCTCGGTGCAGACGGTGTACGCGATGACCATCCACCGCTCCCAGGGCAGCCAGTACCGCCGGGTGTCCGTCGTCCTGCCCGCGGAGGCGTCCGCGCTCCTGACCCGAGAGTTGCTGTACACGGCCATCACCCGAGCGCGGGAGCACGTCCGCGTCGTCGGCACCGAGGAGTCGGTCCGCGCCGGTGTACAGCGGCAGGTGCTGCGGGCCAGCGGGCTGCGTCGTACGGCGATCACCTGACGGACAGCCGCTTCACGGGGCTACGTGCCACCGCAGCGCTGCGTCCATGTCCGCCAGCGGACGAGCCGGACGAACTGTGCGACGAGGACGGCCTTCCGGCGCGATTGTCGACTCGTCGGCGGTGGTCGCGATCGTCCGCGCCGGCGGCCGAGCGTCTCGCCGAGGCGCTCCCGGGTGCCGGATCGGCATCCGTCCGCAAGGATGCCACCAGCACGGATACGCCGGAGGGTCGAGATGGGCCATGAGACCGCCCCTGGTAGCGGTAGGAGTAGAAGTCGGTGGCCCCCGAGGCGTTGTCGTCGTTGCGGAGCAGGGTCAACTGGTTGCGGGCGTCGGCGCGGCGGCGTTTGGCCACCTGCCGGGCCCACTTGTTGGCCGACGTGCTGATCGCCAGCTTGTGTTGTTCGTTGGCCTCGGTGAGTGCCATCCGGTAGAGCGAGCGCCAGCGGTCCAGGGCGGCGTCGAAGGCGCCGGCGGCGCGACCGATCTGTTCGGTGACCCAGCCGTCGGTCCACCACGGGGGGTCTTGATGGTCCGCGGCCCAGGTCCGCCGCAGGTCGGCCAGCACGGTGCCGGCGGACTGCCGGGCGCGACGTTCAGCGGCCTCGTCGTGCAGGGCCTGCCAGAGCTCGGGGTGCACCCGCAGGGTTGGCTCCTCGCCGCCGGCCTCCACCAGGTCGGTCAGCGAGGAGTGCAGCGACTGACCGGTCTCGGCCAGCCAGATGGCGTGCACATGGGAACGGATGAGGTCCTCGTTGCCCAGGTCCAGCCGCGGTGCGATGACCGCGCCGGCCACGAGGTCGCGGGAACGCCGGAACCAGTACCTGTCGTGGGCGTTGCCGGCCGAGCAGTAGGCGAGAACCAGCGCCTGCTGGCCGCTGCGGCCGGCCCGGGCCGGAGCGCTGGGCGTAATTGGCCGGGGTCGGCGGTGCGTTGCGCATCGCCACCGCGTTGAGGTCGCTGATGTCGACCCCCAGCTCCAGGGTCGGCGAGCAGTAGAGCAGCGGAAGCTCACCGGCCCGGAAGGCGTCCTCGCGGCGCTGCCGGTCATCCGGGGCCACCTGGGCGGTGTGTTCGCGGGCGTGCAGGCCGGCGTAGTCGGCGGCCAGGCCGCGGTAGAGGTCCCGGAAGAAGGGGTTCACCCGGGCGGTCTCCTCGCCCTGGAACGTCCGCCGCAGCGGGTCGGCCGCGGCAAAATGTCCTGCCCCCGCTTGCCAGGTGAGCGCCGCCGGGTTGAGCCGGTAGGCCGGTCCGTCGGCGGCCTCGAACGTCACCAGCAGACCGTTGCGGGTGAGCACGGTGAACAGGTCGTCGATGACGTGCTGGGCGTCGGCGACGTCGGCCACTCCGGTCAGTCCGGAGGCGTGCCGCCGCAGGTAGCGGCCGAAGGCACCCCGCCCGCTCACCGCGAGCACGCTGCGCCTGCCGCCGGGCCGGGAGGGGCGGGGAACGACGAGGCCGACCTCGCCGACCTGCTCGTCGTCGGACATCGCCCACGGCTCAATGAGGTGGGCTCGGGACAGCCGCATGATCCGCTCGAAGCCCTCCTCGCGGAGGCAATCCACGTCGATCGCGCGGACCCGGCGGAACTCATCCAGCAGGATGCGGCCCAGCTCCGCGCGCTGCTCTGCGCTGGCCCCCTCCAGGAGGAAGGTGCCGGCCCAGGAGGGTTCATCGGCGGCCAACTCGGGCAGATCACGGTAGGCAATCTTGAGCAGGCCGGTCTGCTCCAGGTTGGGCATCGTCACCCGCCAGCCCCGCTGCAGGTCGACGTACAGCTGGTACTCCACGACCGATCGCAGGGCTCGTTCGGCGTCCGCCTTGGCCGCGAACTTCGCCTCGGGGCTGCGTGCAAAGTCGCGCATCTGCAGGCCGAGGGCCGCCGTCACTTGGGGCGCGATGTCCTCGTGGGCCAGGCCGCCGGCCGGACCCTGGTCCAGCGCGTGGTACAGCGCGGCCCGCAGCTGAGCGACCTTGACGAAGTCGTTGGCGTGCCCGGCCTGCAGGCTCGCGTCCTGCCGGTTGTCGACGAAGGTCAGTAGCTTCCGTGCCTTCGGGTGCAGCTCGCTCTCGGGTAGTTGCCGCAGGCCGCGCACGATCGACGTACTGAGCAGGGTCATGGCACTGGAACGGCCCTCGACGTCCAGGGTGGCCAGCTTGCCGAAGTCGTTGCCGCGGACCTGTTCGTAGGAGACGCCACAGCGCAGGCAGAACGCGAACGGCGTGGACATGAACCAGGCGCGCAGGCCTGGCCCGTCCGAGTCGACCGAGCCGTCGGGCCGGATCCGCACTTCCTCGGGGAGGTACTTCTTCTTGCTGTCGATGATGTCCGGCTGGTCGTGGCCCGCGTCGCTGGTCAGCCAGGCGTCGGGGAGGCGCCCGGCGGTCAGTGGGTTGTCGGGCCAGGGAAGGTCGCTGCTCACATAGAGATAGCCGGTGACCCGATCACCGCCGCTGGCGTCGGCGTCCCGCCGGGAGACGAAGGTGGACCGGCCCTGCGCTGTGGTCCTGGCGACGACGAGGTACTCCTGGCCGCACTCGCGGCAGAACCCTAGGGGTAGCAGCACCTTGTCCGGTTGTTCGGGGACGCAGACCTGATAGTCGCCGGTGATGTACCGGTCCGCCTCGGGCTCGAGCGAGACGTAGACGGTGTCGCCCTTGGAGAGGAACTGGTGTAGCCGGAAGGCGAAGACGGGCCGGCTCGTGTTCGGGTCGGTGACGCGGGAGCCAGCCTGCAGCATGACGCGGAGGGCTTCGCGACAGGTCGACGGTGCGGTGCCCGTCTGTGCCGCCAGCTCGTCGGCGGCATCGGGCAGCGTCGTGGGAGATCGGCGGATCAGGCGGCCGGTCTCCGCCTCGGTCTCCAGGCCGAAGGCGGACTCGATCCAGGACGCCAGCGGGTCGGCGGCCACGCCGGCGTAGGTGCCGGGCGGCTGCCCCCGGTCGGCCCGCTCGACCGCCGCCCGTAGCGCCCCCACGTCGCCATCGGGCTCCGGCGTGGCCCGGATCAGCGTCTCGCCAATGACCCGGTCGGCCGTGACCTCGGCGCCGAAGAGCCGGGT
>JACCSC010000269.1 GCA_013813215.1 Geodermatophilaceae bacterium
CTGGAGGAGACCGTCGCCGGGGTGGCCGCCGCTGGTGCGACGCACGCCACGGGCCTCGGATTGCACCTGCGACCGGGCGCCCGGGAGTGGTGGATGGCCTGGCTGGAGCGCGAGCACCCGAGCCTGGTTCCCCGCTACCGCGCTTTGTACCGCGGTGGCTCGTACGCGGTGCCGGCGTACCGCAAGGAGCTGTCCCGCCGGCTGCACCACCTGCTCGATCGGTACGGCCTGCGCTCGGGCGGTCACCAGGAGCTCCCGGCTGCTGCGAGCCGGCCCGCGCCGGAACAGCTGAGCTTGATCTGACTGCCGATGATCGTCCCGGTGTACGGCAGAGGACGTACCCGAGCTACGTCGTGACGTTGACGCGCCGGAGAACCGGTCCGGCCTAGTCTCGGGCCGTGGCGCGCGGCGACCGGGGCTGGCGGCGGACCCTGATCATCGACCTCCTGATCGCCTGCTGCGTGACCGGCTTCATGATCGTCGGCACGTTCGGGGCGGCGCGGGACGGCCCGCAGGGGCCGGTGGCCCTGCCGCCGGCCGCCTTCGTCCTGGTCGCGGCGGCGGGCCTGGCCCTCGCCGTACGTCGGCTGCACCCGATGGCCGCCCTCGGGGTCGCCGCGACCGCGGCCACCGGCTACCTGGCGGCCGGTTACCCGTTCGGCCCCATCCTGTTCGCCGTCGCCTTCATCGCGTTTTCGGTCGGCCTCCGGGTTCCCACCCGGCCCGCGATGGCCACCGCCGCCGCCGCCGCTGTCCTGATCGCCGGCGGCGTCGCCTTCGGACAGGACCTCGGGACGTCGTGGGTGACGGCCTCGGGCACGGTGCTGGCCGCACCGACCTGGATCGCGGCGGCCTGCGCCATCGGCTTCGGGGTGCACGCGTACCGGCAGGCCGGTGCGCAGTCCCACGCCGAGGCACAACGCCAGCAGGCCTACGAGGAGCGGCTGCAGACCGCCCGCGAGGTGCACGACATCGTCGGCCACGGGCTGGCCGCGATCAGCATGCAGGCCGGAGTCGCGCTGCACGTGCTGGACCGTTCCCCCGAGCGCACGCGGGAGCTGCTGACCTCCATCCGCGACAGCAGCCAGCACGCCCTGGACGAGCTGCGGGCCACCCTGGCCGTCTTCCGCTCCGACGCGGCCGCCGGGGTCGCCGAGCGGGCGCCGCTGGCCGGGCTCGCCGGCCTGGACACGCTGGTGTCCCGGATGGCCGACAGCGGGATACCGGTCGACGTGTCGACGACGGGGACGCCGCTGCCGCTGCTGGCCACGGTCGACCATGCGGCGTACCGGATCGTCCAGGAATCACTGACCAACGTGCTGCGCCACGCGGGGCCGACGACGGCCACCGTGCGCCTGGGATATGCCCCTGACCGGCTGACCGTCGAGGTGGCCGACCGCGGCCGCGGACCGCTCGACAGCGCCGTTCCCGGTCAGGGTGTGACGGGCATGCGGGCCCGGGCCGAGGGCCTCGGCGGGACGCTGTACGCCGGTGCGGACGAGAGCGGCGGCTTCCGGGTCCGGGCTGAGCTGCCGCTCACCGTGGGCGTACCGACATGATCCGGCTGCTCATCGCCGACGACCAGCCGCTGGTCCGGATGGGCCTGCGCGTCCTCGCCGAGGACGCCGAGGACATCGAGCTGGTAGGCGAGGCGGCCACCGGGCGGGAGGCGGTCTCGCTGGCCCGGCAGTACCGGCCGGACGTGGTGCTGATGGACATCCGGATGCCCGACCTCGACGGGCTGGCCGCGCTGCGCGAGATCGTCTCCGACGACCGGCTGGCCGGCACGCGCGTCGTGATGCTGACCACGTTCGAACTGGACGAGTACGTCTTCGACGCCCTGGCCGGTGGCGCGAGCGGGTTCCTGGTCAAGGACGGCGACACCGCCGAGCTGCTGCACGCCATCCGGGTCGTCGCCGCCGGCGAGTCCCTGCTCTCGCCGTCGGTCACCCGGCGGGTGATCGAGAACTTCGCCGCCGGCGCTCGACGCGGCCGGCCGCACCCGCAGATCGGCACGCTGACCGAGCGCGAGGCCGAAGTGACCGGGCTGGTCGCGGAGGGGCTGTCCAACGAGGAGATCGCCCGGCGGCTCTACCTGAGTCCGGCCACCGTCCGCACCCACGTCAGCCGGGCGATGATCAAGCTGCAGGCCCGGGACCGGGCGCAGTTGGTGGTCTTCGCCGTGCAGAGCGGGCTCACCGCGCCCTAGCTACGTCCGATTGCGTACGTCGCGCGCGCAGTGGCGATGACGACCGGCGTACGGCGTCGCGGTGAGGCTCGGGCCATGACAGCGACAGCCGCCCTCGACAGGGCCGCCAACACCTCGCCCGCGACGACCGAGCCGGTGCTCGTCGCCCGCGGGCTGACCAAGCGCTACGGCGACGTACTCGCCGTCGATGCTGTGGACCTGGAGGTCCACCCGGGGGAGGTCTACGGCTTCCTCGGCCCGAACGGCGCGGGCAAGACCACGACGATGCGGATGCTGCTCGGCCTGATCCGGCCGACGGCGGGAACGGCCACCGTGCTCGGGCACCGCCCCGGCTCGCCCCAGGCGCTGGCCGAGGTCGGGGCGCTCGTCGAGTCCCCCGGCTTCTACCCCTATCTGTCCGGCCGCGACAACCTGCGCGTGCTGGCGCGCTACTCCGGTACGCCGTCGTACCGGATCGGGGCCGTGCTCGAACTGGTCGACCTGGCCGGCCGGGCCGGTGACCGGTTCTCGACGTACTCCCTCGGCATGAAGCAGCGGCTCGGCGTGGCCGCGGCGCTGCTCAAGGATCCGCGGCTGCTCATCCTGGACGAGCCGACGAACGGGCTGGACCCGGCCGGGATGGCCGAGATGCGCGAGCTGGTCCGCCGGCTTGGCGAGGAGGGCCGGGCGGTTCTGCTGTCCAGCCACCTGCTCGGTGAGGTACAGCAGGTGTGCGACCGGATCGGCATCATCGCCGGTGGCCGGATCGTCACCGAGAGCACGGTCAGCGAGCTGCGCGGCCAGGCCGACCTCGTCGTCGTGGCCGAGCCACTGTCGCAGGCGCACCAGGTGATCGCCGGCCTGGTCGGGGACGGTGCGGTGGCCCAGCAGGGCGATGCGCTGCGCTGCCAGGTGCCGGCGCAGCAGGTGGCCGAGGTGAACCGCGCGCTGGTGTCCGCCGGCATCGACGTGACCGAACTGCGCCGCGAGGAGAAGAGCCTGGAGGAGGTCTTCCTGAGCCTGACCGGTTCGGGAGCCACCATTGGAGAAGGAGGAAGTCATGTTGGCTAGCGTCGGAGCGGAATGGATGAAGCTGCGCAAGCGGCCCTCGACCTGGGTGCTGGGCGGCGTCTGGTTGGCGATGCTGGTCTTCTTCGCCTACGTCCTGCCCTACCTGACCGCGGACAGCGACACGGGTCCGGAGGCGGCCGGTGCCTTGGCCTCAACCCTGCCTGCGGAGCTGGTCGGCAACGCTGTGGCGGGGTACGCGCTGTTCGGTGGAGCGCTGGCCCTGATCCTGGGCGCGCTGTCGGCCGGCAGCGAGTACGGCTGGGGCACCGTGAAGACGGCGCTGACCCAGGGCCCGGGCCGGCTGAACGTGCTCGGCGGCATGCTCGCCGCGCTGGGCCTGACGCTGGTCGGCATGGTCGTGCTGACCTTCGCGGTCTCGGCCGGGGCGAGCGCCATTGTGGCCTCGATCGAGTCCGCGCCGTACGACTGGCCCCCGGTGGCCGACATCGTGACCGGGATGGCCGGCGGCTGGCTCGTGCTGGCCATGTTCGCCCTGGGCGGCGTCGCGTTGGGGACGGCGACCCGCGGCACGTCGATGGCGATCGGGCTCGGCCTGGTCTGGGTGTTCGTGGTCGAGGGGTTGATCCGGGCCAGCGCGTCGGCGCTGGAGTTCCTGGACACCGTCCAGCGCGCCCTGCCCGGTGTGAACGGCGGCTCGCTGACCGCCGCCCTGGGCGCGCGGACCGTCGAGGAGGGCGGCGCACCCGGGGTGTCCACGCTGATCTCAGGTTGGCAGGCGACGCTCGTCGTGGCCGTGCTGGCCGGTGGTTTCGCCCTCGTCGCCGGGTGGCTCCAGCGCGCACGCGACGTCGTCTGACCGCTCAGTCGGTGAAGCGGTCGCGCTGGACGACGTACATCCCGGTGGCGGTGTTGCTGTCGATGAAGTCGGGCAGGCCCGGCACCCGGATGGTCACCGTCACGCACACCACGAACCGCTCCCCCGGGACGAAGGCCGGCGTGTAGCTGCCGGCGGAGTCGCAGCCGGCGCCGTCGGGGGCGTAGGCCACGGTGAGGTCGGTCGGCTCGATCGCCTGGTCCTCGACGGCGACCTGGGCGGCGTACTCCGCCCGGGCCAGCCCGGTGGCCGGATCCTCGGCGGTGGCCAGCAGTCGGCCGGCCTCCCGGGCACCGGCGGTCGCGGCGAACAGGCCGCGCTGGATGGCCGAGAAGCCGATCACTGCGTACATCAGCGGTAGGAGGACGACGATCGCGAGGAACGTGAAGTCGATCAAGGCGGCTCCGCGGTCCCGCTCGGCCCCCAGCCGCCGCCACCTCCTCACCTGCCCTCCTTGACCGCCCGGCCGGTGGCGTCGATCGCCAGCAAGTCGCCCAGAGCGGAGAACAGGCTCGGCACCGCCCCGGTGCAGCGCACCACGACGAGGACCGCGCCGGCCTCCCCCGCCTCCTCGCGCGCGGTACAGGTCAGCCCGTCCGACGTCTCGGCCGACAATGCCCGCTCCACGATGGCCCGAGTGCGCTCGGCTCCGGCGGCGGAATGGACGTCGGCATTGGCGCCGTAGCGGGCGCCCTCCTGGGCGCTGGCCGCGATCACGTTCCGAACGTGCACGAAGACGGCCACCTGCAGCACCGCCATGAGCAGCGCGACGAGGAGCATCGACACGAGCACGAACTCGACGACCGCCGACCCCTCGTCCCGGGCCGGCCGCGACACTAGGAGCCTGAACCGGACTCGGTGATGACGCTGTCCAGCGCGTTCTCGACGGCATCGACGATCGCATCCCGGAAGGGGATGAGGATCGCCAGCACCAGCGCGGCCGTCATCACGGTGATCATCACCCAGCCGGGGACGTCACCGCGGTCCCGACCCGAGGCGGTGACCCGCGCGAACGCGGCGACCAGCAACTCGACCAGCCGATAGATGATCATCAGGTGTCCTCCTGAGAGCGAGGGTTCATTGGGTGAGCCGGACAATGCTGACCAGGCCCGGATAGAGGGCGAAGAGCACGGTGACCGGCAAAATGAGGAAGACGACCGGCACCATCATGGCGATCTCCTTGCGACCACCAGCCTCCAGCAGGCGACGTTTGCCCGCCTCCCGGACGTCGGCCGCCTGGGCGCGTAGCACGTCGGCCAGCGGCGTACCGCGCTCGGTGGCGACCACGATCCCGGCCACGAAGCGGGCCAGGACATCCAACGACGTCCGGTCGGCCAGGCCCTGCAAAGCCTCCACGAGCGGTACGCCGGAGCGCGCCACGGCCAGTGTCCGCGCCAGCTCCTGGCCGAGCTCGCCGCCGGTGAGCCGGCAGACCCGGTCGATGGCGCCGATCGGACCCTCCCCTGCCGTCACCGCCAGCGCGA
>JACCSC010000477.1 GCA_013813215.1 Geodermatophilaceae bacterium
ACGCCGGGCCTGCGCGAGCTGGACGCGCTCGGCCGCCGCCCCGCGGCCGGATAGTCGCCCGTGGCCCGGCTGGGGCGCCCCGGCGGCGTCGTCCTGGGCGTGGCCGGTGCGGCCGCCCTCATTGCCGGGCTGACGATCTTCGCCCGGGCGGCCGGTTTCGGCCGGATCGTGGTCTTCTCGCGGACGGTCGGGCAGACCTGCTTGGGCGACACGTACCAGAGCGTCAACACGGTCCCGAACATCGTCTTCGAGATCGTCGCCGGCGGGGCGCTGGCCAGCCTCGTCGTACCGCTGCTCGCCGGAGCGATCACCATGGGCGACCGCGAGCGCGCTCGGCAGATCAGCGCGGCGCTGCTGACCTGGACCGTGCTCGCGCTCACCCCGATGGCGTTGCTGGTCGTGGTGTTCGCCGAGCCGATCGCGACCCTGTTGCTCGGTGCCAAGAACTGCACAGGTGCAGTCGAGGTGGGTGCCTCGATGCTGCGCGTGTTCGCCCCGCAGGTGGTGCTCTACGGCGTCGGCATCGTGCTCACCGGGGTACTGCAGGCGCACCGCCGCTTCGGCGGCGCGGCGCTGGCCCCCCTGCTGTCCAGCCTCGTGGTCATGGCGGCGTACGTGGTCTTCGCGCTGCGGACCCCCGACGACACCGACATCGATTCCCTCGGACTGGAGGGGGAGCTGGTCCTGTCCGTCGGCACCACGCTGGGCGTCGCCGTTCTCGCGCTGAGCCTGCTGGTGCCGTCGCGCCACCTCGGCCTGCGGCTGCGACCGACGTTGCGCTTCCCCGCAGGAGTGGCGGCGCGGGCCGGGCGGCTGGCCGCGGCCGGCGTGGCCGCCCTGGTCGCGCAGCAGATCGCGGTCACGGTCGCGCTCGTGCTGGGCAACGGCGCCGGGGTTCCGGCCGGATCCGTGACCGTCTTCACCTACGCCCAGACGATCTACCTGCTGCCGTGGGCGGTGCTGTCGGTGCCGATCGCCACCTCGGTATTCCAGCGGCTGGCCGACCGGTACGCCGCGGGCGACGATCCGTCCTACGCCCGGACCTTGTCCGCGGCCACCCGCGCCGTCGTGTTGACGGCGCTGCTGTCGGCGGCCGTCCTCGTCGCGGCGGCCGAGCCGATCGCCCGGCTGCTGGTGGAGTCCGCCCCGGGCCGGCCCAGCGTCGGGCCGCTCGCGGACGGGATCGCCGCGTTCGCCCCCGGTCTGGTCGGTTACGGGCTGTTCGCCTTGCTGTCCCGGGCGCTGTACTCCCGGGGCGAGGCCAAGAGCACCGCGCTGGCGTGCGTGGCCGGCTGGCTCGCCGTGGTTGCGGCCGATCTCGTGCTGGCCGCGCAGTTCCCCCCCGAGCAGCGCGTTCTCGTGCTCGCCGCGGGCAACAGCATCGGCATGACCCTGCTCGGCGCGGCCCTGCTCGCCGTCGTCGCGCGCCGGGCCGGCCGTCCGGCCCTCGGCGGCGTCGGCAGCGCCGTGGCCGGGGGAACCCTCTGCGCGGTCGTGTCCGCGACCGCCGGCTGGCTACTGGCCGAGCGGCTCGACGGGCCGGGCCTGATCGGGATACTGGTCTCCGGGGCGGCTGTAACGCTGTGCGTCGTCGCGCTGTTCGGGGCCATGATGGTTGTGGTGGCCCGCGCCGAGCTGCGGGCCGCGCTGTCGTTCGTACGCCGCGGTCGCACGCCGGTCGCGTCGGACCGGAAGGAGTCGAGGTGACCGGGCAATCGGCTGCGCCGCACGAGCCGCAGCTCGGGAGTCACCTCGAGCTCGCCGGCCGGCGGATCGCCCTGGTCCTGGCCACGAGCACCGGCGGGGTGGGCGCCCACGTCCGCTCGCTGATCGCCCCGCTGGTGGCCAGCGGCGCCGACGTCCACGTCCTCGGTCCGGCTGCGACCGAGAAACTGTTCGGCTTCACCGGGGCCGGGGCCCGGTTCACCGCCGTCGAGATCGCCACCGGCCCCGACCCGGTCAAGGACGGAAGGGCCGCGCTCCGGCTGCGGCGGGCCACCAGCCATGCCGACCTGGTGCACGCCCACGGTTTGCGGGCCGGCCTCGTCGCGGTGACCGCCGGCCTGCGGCGGCACGTCCCCACGGTGGTCACCCTGCACAACGCCCTGCTGGAGCCACCCGGGCCGCGGCGGCGGGTGCTGGACGCGATCGAGGACCGGATCTGCCGGCGGGCCGACCTCGTGCTCGGCGTGTCGCCGGACCTCGTCGCTCGGGCCATGCAGGCCGGCGCCCGCGACGCCCGGATGGCGCCGGCCGCGGCGCCCCCGCTGCC
>JACCSC010000484.1 GCA_013813215.1 Geodermatophilaceae bacterium
GTCCGCGCCCGCCACTGGCCATCGAGGTGGAGCAGTACGAGAGCGACGCGTACCGCCGGCTCGTGGTCAAGCCCGGTCTGACCGGGCTGTGGCAGATCAGCGGGCGCTCGGACCTGTCCTGGGAGGAGACGGTGCGCCTGGATCTGCGTTACGTGGAGAACTGGTCGCTGACCTCGGACCTGCTGATCCTGGTGCGCACGATCTCCGCGGTGGCCCGTTCGGCCGGCGCCTACTGAGCGTCGGAAGTCCTTGGCGGGGGGACCGTTCCGGTACGCTGCAGCCCTACCGCGAAGTAGAGCTGCACGAGCAGCAGTCCGATCACGGCCTCGTGCACCCGGCCGACGTACTGAAGTACCTCATGTACTCCGCCGCCCTCGCGTGCGTCGTCGCCGAGCAGGACGACGACCAACGGGATCGCGATGAGCAAGGCGTACCACGCATACCGCAGCCTGGTTGAGGTCTGCGCCTGCGGGTCCAGGATGGCGCGGTCAACCCAGTCAAAGGCCAGCGGAGCGAGGACGAACACGGCCATCGTCTCGGCCAGTAGCACTACGGGGGAATCTCCGGAGCCGAGGGCGACACCGGCGACGACCACCACCAACAGGACGGCGCTGACCGCGGGGGGCCACCGCCGCAGCGGGCGGGCCAGGGTCACGTAGGGCAGCAGGAGGCTCAGCGCGAAGAAGGTTTCGTTGAGCGTCTTGAACCGGCTGGGCAGGTCGCTGGTGAACAGTGTGAGGGCCAGCGTGAGGCTGGCCGCGCCGACGAGGAAGGTCAACGCCCAGCGGGTCGAGCCGTCCAGGCGCGGCCGGGCGAACTGGATCCACGCGCCCAGCAGGATCGCCAGCGTGTAGCCCTCGCTGTTGTATCCGATCCGTCGGGCCAGCTCTGCTGGCAGCACCGAGTCCAGTGCCGCGGCCAAGATGAGCACCATGAGCAGAAGCAGGGTGCAGTAGAAGACCCATCCCAGCCACCGACGCTGCCCGGTGATGGTCGAGGTAGTCACGTGGGCGCCCTTTCCGCCGTTGCGCCGGGTCAGATTCCGTGTCCCCGACGATGCAGCGTCGCGAGGATGAACTCCGCCGGCAACAGGCGGAACGCCACGGCGAGGGCCAGCACGCTGCGCGGTTCTTGCCAGCGTCGCCGCAAGGCACGGTTGGCCCAGTGCAGCGACTTGCGCCGCTCGCCGAGGACGGCGTAGCCAAAGGCAAGTTGGCCGTAGACGCGGGCGGCCCCGGCTCGGTCGGTGGCGATGTCGGGATGGCGGCGCAGCATCCAGTCCAGCGAGCTGACGCGGGTCTGCCACTGTCGCGAGAAGTACGAGCTCTGTCCCCAGAGGACGCGAACGAGTGGTTCGTCGACGTGCGCGATCGGCTGCCGCGCGGCGGCGCGCAGCAGCAGGTCCCAGTCCTCGTTCTGACTGCCCGGGATGGACTCGTCGAGCAGGCCGATGCCCTCGACCAGGCGATCGCGGCGGATCAGGAACGTTGATGAGTGCAACATGGCCATGCGGGAGGGCAGCAGATCCCGGTACTCGATCGTGTCCCGGTGTGCGAGCCGGGTGGACTCTCGACCTGCGAAGCTCACGGTGATTCCGCAGGTCACCAACTCGGCGGTGGGCTGACTGCGCATCCGGTGCACCTGCGCGGTCAACTTGCCGGCGGCCCAGGTGTCGTCGTCGTCGCAAAAGGCCACGAGGTCGGTGGACAGAGCCTTGATGCCGGTGTTGCGGGCTCCGGCCAGTCCCGGAGTCCGCGCGTTGGCGACTGCCCGGATCGACCGCCCGGGCAGGTCTCGGCGGACGGACGCATCAGGTTCCTGGCCGTCGAAGACCACGACCACATCTACGTCCCCGCCATAGTCTTGCCGCCAGATCGTGTCCAACGTCTGACGAAGCAGCTCAGGCCGATCGCGGGTCGGGACGACGACACCGACGGACGGCCACGACTCGGCCGGTGCGGGCCTCATCGCGCTACCCGCATCGGGTATCCGTACCTGGACAGCAACGGTGCGGTCAAGGCGCTGATGACCCGCTGCTGGCGGCGAGGCAAGCGTGAGCGCCAGGCGTCGTCGCGGCGCAGGTCGATCCGTCCGGTTTGGAATCGCATCGGGTTCCCGGCGATGGTGTGTTGGCGGGTGAGCTGGGCATGTCCGGTACCGAGGAAGTCCAGGTCGGCACCGTCGACCGGTTGGCCGGCGAAGCTCGTGATCCGGTGGACCTGCCGTCGTGGGTCCGCGACGAAGTCCTCGTAACGCACCAGCAACCTAGGTGTGCCCAGTCGCCCGAGGATGGCCAGCGAGGTGTTGTCGGCATCCCACATCAGCGCCGACCGGATCGGTGAGTACCGAGTCATCATGGTGTTGGCCGTGCTGGCTTGGGGCCGCACCATCTCCTTGGTCCAGGAGTACGCCACCCCGCGGCTGTCACGAACGAGGTGCACGAGGCGCACATCGAGATCGTTGCCATGGTGGCGGAGGCAGAAGGCCATCGAGGCGTGCTTGCTGGAGTCCACGACGATCCGGGCGCCGGACACATCAGCGATTGCGGCGTACAGCGCGGAGTAGCCGTCGAGGTAGGCGGCCAGCGCGGGCGCTCGCACCTGGGCGGCGGTGGGCGCCATCAGTTGGGGCAGATAGCGCATGCGATCCACCTGGGCGCGCAATCGCAGCATCCGCGCGGCCACCGCGTCGCTCCATCCCGACGCTCCGAATGCGCGGCGGCCGACCTCGGCCCAGAAGGAACAGCCGGAGAACGCCTCCCCACAACCGCAGCGCTCGTCGTCAAGAATTCCCCACTGCCACAGGTGGGTCAGCTCGCCGCCCGCGCAGTATCCAGGCAGTTCGCCGAGCACTCGTTCGATCACGGTGCTTCCGCTTCGGCCCAGGCCCCCGAGGAAGACGACACGGGTGGCTCCCACGTTCCCTGGCCAGCCCTTCGCTGTCGATCGACCATAAGGCGTTCTCGGCCTCGAGCACATACTGTCACAGTCCTGAGGCGCTGCGTTAGACTTATTCACCTCAACGGGTGACGCGTTTCCTCCTACGAGCCCCCTCTTCGTCGTTACTCTTCGTACATGCTGCTCACCGCCGCACGCGTACCGGTGGGGCCCCTGGACTTCGATCCCCTCACCGAGGACGACGTTGTGTCGCGAGTGGCCGAGGCCGTGGACCGAGGCCGTGGGGGATGGATCTCGACGCCGAACATCGACATCCTGCGGCGCAGCGCCCGCGAGACGAGCGTCCGCAACCTCCTCGGGTCGGCCGACATCGTCGTCGCCGACGGGGCGCCGGTCGTCTGGGCCGCGCGACTCACCGGTCGACCGCTGCCGGGTCGGGTCGCCGGCTCATCCCTCCTCTGGTCGCTCTGCACGGCCGCAGCCTCGGGCGGCTACGGCATCTACCTCCTGGGCGGTGAGCCGGGAGTGGCCGAGCGGGCGGCCCGCCGACTGATGACACACGCCCCCGGACTGCAGGTGACGGGCACGTGCGCGCCGGCGTGGGGCTTCGAAACGCGTCCCGCCGAGGTCGAGGCGATCCGAGCGCGGCTGATAGCAGCGGACCCGAAGATCGTTTTTGTCGGGCTCGGTTGCCCCAAGCAGGAGCGCCTCATCGCAGCGCTGTCGGAGTCCTTGCCCGGCGCGTGGTGGATCGGCTGCGGCGCTGCGCTGGACTTCGCCGCCGGGCAGTTGCGGCGCGCCCCGCGATGGATGCAGCGCAGCGGCTTGGAGTGGGTGCATCGGATGGCAGCTGAGCCAGGCCGGCTGGTCCGTCGCTACGTCGTCGAGGACGCCCCCTATGCGCTGCGGCTGCTCGTCGCCTCCGCGCGCCGACGGGCGACGTAGACCACGTTCGTCGACACCGGAGCCAGGAACGGCAGCCGGCTCGCCGTCTCGTCGATGGCCCCGGCGATGCGTCGCAACCACCGAACTCGGTACGCGCCCTTGGGCAGCAGCGCGAAGCCGTGTATGGACTCCAGGACGAAGCCCTGGCGGTCGAGACACTGCTTCACCTCGTGGGTCGAGAGTTCGTTGAACCACGCGTCCGACCCACGTCGGGGGCGGCGCGCAAAGTGGCGCAGCGATCGGCGGTTGCCATGGTTCTCGATGACCAGCACCCCGCTGTCCGCTGTGGCCAGGATGGCGCCGGCAAAAGCCACGGCACGGTCTCGAACCGCAGGACTGACGTTCAGGAACAGCCGAAAGACGGTCACTATTGACGGGGGGGCGGTGGTCGCCGGTACAGGCGACGCTCCGGCCTCCTCGATCAGGTGCAGCTGGGCGTCTAGCCCCTTCGCGGCCGCGCGCGCCAGCATCGGCTCCGCGCTGTCGTAGCCGTGCGCGGCCCGCACCGCCCCCGCGAGTGACTCGATGGCCCGGCCGGTGCCGCAGGCGAAGTCATGCTGCGTCGTCCGACCCGCACCGAACTCGGCTGCCACCAGCGCACGCAGCCAGCTGCGCTGGCGTCGATTGATCTCGAAGGCGTAGCTGTCTTCGGCGTACACGACCTCGTCGTACTTGGCGACGGCGGCATTGTGGCGGAACACCCCGGAGTAGTCAGTCTTCATCTCGACGCTCGATTCCTGTGGTCGTGGGACGTTGTGGAAGCATGCTGCGGAAACCTCTCGGCGACCTCAGCGGTTAAAGCACGAACGCGGCCGATCTCCTGCGGTGACAACCGCTGCTGGAAGGAATTCAAGGCCTGTGCCGAGGTCATCGGCCGGTAGGCCGTTCGTGAGAGGCCCCCGCGCAAGGACCAGGCGTGCGCCCGCGTCTCGTGCGCGGTCCGGCTCGTGGCGGCACGCACCCGGGCCTGCGCCGACCCGGTCCAGGTCAGCCCCGCGGCCTGGTAGAGCGTTCGGAAGCTGTCCAGGGGGGCCGCGACCAGGTCCTCGTAGCGCACTACCTGAACGTCAGGTAGGGGCCGCAGCGAGGTCTCGACGACCTCGGTGACCATCCGCCAGAGCAGGCAGACGCGAGCCAGCCAGTCCGGAGAACCGATCAGGGCCCGCATCTGATCGACGTAGGGCCCTAGATGATCGCGGACCAGGGCCGGCTGCTCGAGCAGCTCGTGGAAGTGGATGTTCCACCCCAGGGCGCGCCAGCTGCCGACGAAGGACACCGGGTCTCGAACAAGGACAACCGCCTGGGCGCCCATCTGCTGCACCAGCCAGCGCGTGGACAGCACCGCGAAGGGATCATCGAGCAGGGCGCGCTTGCCCTGCAGGCGGCCGAGGGTGAAGCTCGTCGCATACTTCGCAGCCCGGGCGAGGTCGTAGGCACCACGGTTGTGCCGCAACTCGGCGCGCAGGTTGTACCTCAGCGCCATGGTGTCGGCGAACGCGCTGCGCCAGCTGCCGTCCTCGTCGTCGGAGATGTACTGAAACCTCCGCGTCACACGATGGTTGAGGACACCTGGCGAACAACCGGGCGGATGCTGCGGATTCAGTGGCTCGTTGACGTAGATCAACTCACCGGATGCTTCCAGCATCTTGCCGACCCAGCTGGTGCCGCTGCGGGGTAGGCCGGTCACCAGGAGCGCCGGCCGGCCGGCGCTCATGTCGCCCGCGTCGAGCGCAGCCCGCGCAGGGCGTTGAGCTTCAGGATCTCCCGCTGTTGCCAGCAACCAGCGGCGAACAGGGCAGTTCCGAGCAGACCGGCGACCACGAGCGCCGCGAGCGACGCGTCGCCGGCCACCAGGGCGATCACGGATGGCACACCGAAGCAGGCGAGGCTGAGGACGGCAGCGGTGAGCGTGGCGCGACCGAAGGGATGCAGGCCCATCGTCAGGCCGACCTGAGCCAGCGGCAGCAGGTTGTTCACCAGGATGGCCACTGCCCACGCGATCGCGGCGCCGAGGATCCCCAGCGGGGGAATCAGCAGCAGGTTGAGTAGCACGTTCACCGTCAGAGCGACCAGGCTGTTGGCGAGGTTCCAGCTCGTGCGACCGGCCATGCTCAGGACCATGTCGACCATGCCGCACCCGGTGGCGACGAGCATGGTCAGGCAGAGCACGACGACGACCACGCCGCCCTCGACGTAACCGGGCCCGAACACGGTCAGCAGATAGGGCCCAAAGGCCACGGCCAACAGGTAGAGCGGCCAGGTGAGCAGCACCAACCAGGCGGTTCCGGTGCGGTAGACCTGCCTTGCCTCTGCGCGGTCCTCACGGGCGAGGTGGACGCCGAGGTGCGGCTGCACGGCCAACGAGATGGCCTGGCTACCCAACTGCCCGACCACCAGGAACCGGGTGGCGGCGGTGTAGATCGCGGCCTCGGCCGGCCCGCGCAGGGCGGCGACCAGCACGATGTCCAGCCGTTGCAGAGCGAGTTGAGCCACACTGGCCACCGCCCGGGGGGCCGTGAAGCGCCAGAAGCTTCCACATTGTGCGGCGGTCACCGGCTCCGCCATCGACCCGCGAGCGTGCAGCCGCTGCAGCCGTCGCAACGCCAGCAGCGACAGCGCCGCGGCGACCAGGTACGGCCCCGCCCATGCCGCGCTCAACAGGTAACCGCTTCCCGTGAGCGCGACTATCAGCATGAGCGCCAGCTGGAGCGTGGGCCGCAGGATGCGGTCGACGACCACCGTCGAGCGCATCTCGCCGAAGCCGCGGGTGGCCGCGAGCGCTGCCTCGGACAGTGCCGCCACCGGAAGGAGCACGGCGCTGACCCGAAGCAGCGTGACGAAGTCGCCGCTGTCTGCGGCCACGACCGCAGAGGCGATTGGGGGAGCGAACTCGAACAGGACGGCGCCACCCAGCGCCGATACGGCGAGCACCGGCAGGATGCCGGTCACCAGCACAGCCTGGTTCTTCTCCGGCTGCTGCAAGGCCCGGTTCCGCGATAGGAAGTAGACCAGGCCGGTCGTGGTGCCCAGCTTGGCGACGGTCTCCACGATCAGGAAGACCGAGATGACCGAGAAGAAAATACCGGCCGTGCTAGGGGCGAACGTCCGGGTGACGATGATGACGAGCGCCACGTTGATCGCGGCCGCGACGAACGCACCGCCCAGGTTCACGATCCCGTGGCGGGCCAGCGAGCGGTCACCAGTTGGTGGCGGCGCGGCTTGGGTCACGACGGTGTCATGGGTCATCGGCGCCAGCTCGGCGGCTGGCCCAGCCAGTGCGTGAGCCGATCGTCGTGCGGCGCGAAGTAGTCCTCCAGGCGCTGCCGCAGACCTTCCGGAAGCGGGGCGCGCGGTCGAGCGTTGTGGCGTTCGAACTGCGGGTACCCGAGATGGGGCAGTTGCAGGAAGTCGAGCACGTCGTCGTACGACCGCTCCGGAGTGGCAAAGAATTCATGACTGTCGACCACGTGGAGCCGATCGCGACCGAACAGCACGGTCAAGTTCTCCAGGTACTCGGCGTAGTTGCCGCGGCCCAGGTAGGCGTTGTGCTGGTGTACCTCGCTGGTCGCTGACGGGAAGTCCACCAGCAGCTGGTGCTGTCCTCGCAGCCGGTCGTTCTCCATCTCGATCGCCTGCTCGAAGGGCAGGGACTCGAAGCCGCGGGCGAACTCGTGGGCGTATGCGGAGTACGCCCGTTCGACCGGGTCGCGCAGCAGCACGAGAAGCTTGACCCTTGGAAGGTCGGCTGCGATCCGGGCCGGTGCCAGGGGATGGACCATGTAGTAAGGGCTGGACTCGAATGTCTGAGGGACGACACCGACCTCCCGCGCGATCCGACCCGCGGTGGCCTCGAGGGGAAAGTGTGCGCGGTACCAGCCCACGCCGCGCCCGTAGTTGAGGTCGAAGTAGTGCACACCCTTGTGCAGCACCGCTTTGAGCACCGCGGGATGCTGGCTCAGCGTCCGATACATCGAGGTTGTGCCGCTGCGCTGCGCGCCGACGATGAGGAACGACGGCAGCATCCGGCGACCGGCGGTCAACCGACCGATCGCTCGCGACGCGACGTGTACGCCGCGCTTGAGGCGTGGTGTCGCTGTGTTGCCCGTGATCATGGTCGTGAACCTGTCATTGGAGGGGGTTGCATCTCATGTCCGCGAGCTGAGCGACCAGCTCGGGCAGGAGCCATTGGCCGAGTACGCCAAGTCGAGCGCCGGCCTCGGCCTGGCCGTCCTGCAGGTAGCGCGCGGCAAGGTCTATCAGATAGAGCAGGGCGACGAGTCGAGCGTCGGTGGCCCGCACGCCGAAGGGCGCCAGCACCTGTGGGGCGGCGGCGACCGTGTCCGCGACCGCGGCCCGCGGTTCCACGCCGGTGCGGACGACCGCTCGTTGAAGCCGGTAGTGCAGCGCATCGAACCCAATCGGCACGGGGCCACCGAAGCGCTCCCAATCCCAGAGCAGGATCCGGTCGGCGAGAACGGCCATGTTCCAGGGGGTCCAGTCCCCGTGCCAGGTCCCCATCAGCAGCGGCATGGGCGTGCGGGCCGGTTGCCGGTGGGCCACCGTGGCGACCGCCTCCCGCAAGCAGCCGGTGTCGACGCTCGGCTGGAGGCCGGCCAGTCGAGCCATCAAGCCTTGCCAGTACGGGCTGTCGGTCAGCACCTCTGCAGTGCCGCCGCGCACCGTCGCCACTTCGAGCATGGATCGGGCCAGCCGCCCGTCCTGCAGCGCCACGCGCGGCCGATGCACCGGCAGCGGCGACTGTACGAGCACCTCCAACCCCCGCCACTGACCGGCATGAAGCACAGCCGGCGCCAGGGTCTGCGACCAGGCCGCTTCGCTCAAGGCAGCCAGTGACGCACCCTCCGCGGCGACGAGTCGCTTGGTCAGGTCGTTGATTCCGATCTTGGCGTAGCCGATCAGGTCTCCGTGCGGCGAGAGCACGGTGAGCACGGGTTTGCGGTTGGCACGGGCCGGCCCGATGTGCAGGCTCACCGTCACGTCGATGCCCAGCGACGATGACAGGTAGGTCTCGATCGTGTCGCTGCGATCGGCTCTTCGTGACGGGACGCGGATGCGATCGCGCATCACGGCCTGAGCTACACCGGAGCGGACCGACAGGGCGAGCAGGTCCAGTCGCAGCTTCGACAGCCGCGACTTCGGCTCGCTGTACCGGCGGATCGCGGTGGCCGCGGCCCGCGGCGCGGCTGCCGGCAGCAGCAGCCGAGGCTTGCGCAGATTGGGTACGACGATGAGCTCGTCCGCCCCGGACCCGGCGTGGGCCGGCCACAGCAGGTCAGTGACCTGGCCCAGGTAGGCGGTGCGCAGCCTGGCCTCGGTACCGGTCAGCCGACTAGGTGCCCGCCGAACGGGGCTCACGTCGCCGGCACCGGGTTGGGCTCGGCCGCCCGTAGCTGATCGTTGCGCCAGAGCAGGGCGATGGAGATCAATGAGATGAGCAGCGGGATCACCAGCGCGTTGTAGATGAACATGTAGAACAGCGGCAGCACGCAGACCAACCAGCCCGCCGCGCCGATGGGGGTTCGGTCTCGTCGGTACTGCCAGGCCGACCGGACGTAGAACGCAACGTAGAGCGCAGCTCCGACGAAGCCCTGGGCGATCAACAGGAGCCAGAGCTGCCCGTTGCTGCCGATCGTCGGGTTACCGCAGCGCTGGCAGTCAGCGGTCTTTCCGACGGCGATGGACTGGCTGCTTCCAGTTGCGGCTCGAGTCGACCCGAAGCCGAGGACCGGCGAGACGGCGGCCGCTTCCAGCGTCGCCTCGGTGGTGAACTCGCGGATGTTGTTGCTCTTCGGATTGTCCAGGCGTGCCTGCACCACGCCGGTCAGCGGCGAGGCCAGGAATGCCACGATGCTCACTGCCAGCGCGGTAAACATCAGCGCGACGGCGACCAGCCGGCCGTGCATGGCCATCCGCACCGCGGCGTAGACCGCACACAGGCCCAGGGCGATCCACAGGCCTCGGTTGAGGGAGTACACGACGGGGATGGCAGCCAGGAAGAGGATCAGGATGCCTGCTAGTCGCCGGCGGCCGCTGGTGCGCACGAGCCACCCGATGACGAACCAACCCAGCAGCAACGACAGGCAGTTGCCCCACGTATTCGTGTAGCCGAAGGGCGCTGAGGGGCGTGGGGCGGTGTACCCCAGGACCTCCTGCAGTTGGGCAGCCGAGGGATGCACCAAGCTTCGCACGAAGGCGTTCTGAGCCACGGAGTTCGGCAGCAACAGCTCCAGCGGCGAGGTGAACTCGAAGGTAGCGAAGAAGGTGCCGACGATCCCACCGATGACGACCATGACGAAGAAGAAGCCCAGTTGCCGAACGAGCCTGTTCCGGGACAGCTGCTGCTCGGTGAGGTTGCCGATGTACAGCAGCACGATCGTCGCGGCGACGTAGCCGCTCATGTTGTAGGCAACCGACACCAGACGGTCCGAGGCGCTGCCGCGCAACGTTCCCGGCGGGCTGTAGCGAAGCATGGTCGTACTGGCCAGAACCCAGATTAGGAACAGCAGCCACAGGCCGAACCCTGCTGGCAGCTTGATCGGCCGGAGTTTGCTCAGATGTATCAGCATGGGAATCGCGAGCAGGAAGACGATGAGGGTGCCAAGGCCGAGCGCCCACCAGAGCGGGTACAGCACCAAAAGTGCACCGACCGGCCAGCCGGGCCGCAGCAAAGCAGGGCGCATTGCCTCCACCGGCCTCGTTGTCGGTGGAGCGCCGATCGATGCTGTCATGCCCGAGTCTGGGAACGGGTGCCTTGTTGACGTTGCGAGTCGCCGTCGACGGATACGACAGCCCGCCCGGGCAGGCGGGTGATGTGTCGATCACTCGGGACCGGTAAGGCCGTCACTGCCGCCGTCCTGGCTACTTTCGCAGGATGGGACCGGGGCGCCTCACGCGTCCCCTCTTCGTCATCGCTGGCTGGGAGCGGGGTCGCCTCGGCGCCGGTTCGAGTCAGCGAAGAGCGCCGAAAAAACCTGAAGCTCCGGCGGCGACCGGACAGCACGACACAGCCCAGCAGCGGGGTGCCCACCGCCTCAAACTGCTCGACAGCGTCGCGTACGTCGTCGATGCGAACGGTCCTGGGATTCACGACAAGCAGGGCGGCTTGACATGAAGCGGCCAGCGTCTGTGCCTGGCTGCTCCCCGCTGTGGACTCGGCGTCCACGATGACGTAATCCGCCAAGCCGGCCAAGGCGGACAGCAGCTCCTTGGCTGCTTTGGTCTCTAGGAGTTCGGCGGCGCGCCCGGGGTTCTGCCCGACGGCAAGCACGCGCAACCCCTCGAGCCCGGCGGGAACCTGCAACGCGATCGTCGTACGGGCCTGCCCACTGAGGACTTCGGACAGACCAGGCCCGTGCTCGCTCAGCCACAGTCTGCGAAGAGTAGCCGACCCGGGATGGGTGCTGACCAGCACCACATGGGAGCCGGTGCGCGCCAGCGCAGCGGCCAGGTTGTCGGCGACTTCGCTACCCTCACCGTCGACACCGGCAACGAGGATGGTGCGCATGTCCGCGGCGGCACTGGCCTGCAGGACGTTGCGCAGGCGAATGTAGGCGCGCCCGGCGCCGCTGGCCGGTTCGGCCACCCACACCAAAGGTGAGTGCTGCACGGTGGCCAGGACCGGAACGCCGGCCGCCCGGCCGATGTCGTCGCTGCTGTGCAGCCGCCGGTCCCGCTGGTGGAGCAGCAATGCGAGTCCACACCCGACCAACAGCCCGAGCATCCCGCCTCCGGCCAGGTTGACCAGCAGGATCGGACTACTCGGCGCCTGAGGCAGCGTGGCTTCGGTGATGACCTGGCCGGGGGTGACCGGTGTTGCTTGCAGTTCGTTGGACTCGGCCGTGAGGGTGGCTATCTCCGCGCTGAGCGAGGTGATCTGCGCCTCGGCCAGGAACCGTTCGGCCGACTCGGCTGGCAGCGTCCGCAGCGCCGCGGTCGCCGTCTCCAGCGCCTCGGTCAGCACCTGGATCTGCGCCTGCCGAGAGCCTTGACGAGCGGTGAGCTGGTCACTGGCGGACTCGGCGCGGTTGGCGAGGTAGGCCGAGGCGAAGGCGTCTGCACTGGCGCGAGCGCTGGCCGCGCTCGGGCCGGTCACGCTGATCGACAGCACCTCAGTGTTGGGTGGAACGCTCACGCGCACCCGGCTTTGCAGCTCCGCCACCGGGATGTCGTTCCTGAGCAGTTCGGCGGCCAGCCGGACCACGGCAGTCGACGTGAGCAGTTGCGCCTCGGTATCGAGGTTGATCTCGCCTCGCGTCCGACCGTTGGCCAGCACCGAGTCGTCAGCCACACCGGTCGCGGTGACCAGGACCTCGGCCGTGGAGGTGTACTCCTTCGACTGGCTGGAGGTGTAGCCCAGCCCCAGGCCTACCCCAATCAGGATTGCGAGGGCGATGACCCAGGCCCTGCGACGCAGCAGCGCGCCGTAGTCGGTGAGCAGCGCTGAAGGAGCAGCAAGGTCCTGCATGCGATCGAAGCCTCCATCGGGTCAGCCGCGCTGACCACGGAAATCGGTGTGAAACGTCACGCACAGTGTGGCACCCCCGGTAGCGCTTCGCGCACACTCGTGTGGAAGTTTCACCCGAACAGGTGACCACGTGTGAGCGAGATTCCCTGCTTGAATACTCAGCGTCACAACTTTCGCCACCTGTCCCGCGGCTTGCGTCGCGCAACGTCGGAGGATCAGCATGTCGCGTGGCCCAGTCCTGTCGTGGCCCGGCCGCCGGCGCTGCCGGGGGGGAGTGCTGCTGATCCTCGTCGCGGTGGGCATTGGGCTGGCGCAGCCGGCCGGTCCGGCCGCCGCGGTGCAGGCGCCACACAACGCCGTTGTCAACGACGTCCCGTCGACGTCGACGCCGAACATCCGCGACGGCCGTGTCCTCGCGATCGCGAAGATCGGCAACAAGGTCATCGTGGGCGGCACGTTCACGCAGGTGGCCAATCGCAACGGTGGGGCGACGTACACCCGCAACAACATCTTCGCCTTCGACGCGTCGACCGGGAACGTGGACACCGCCTTCGCACCTGATCTGCGGCGGTCCGAAGGGACGTTCGTGTCTGCGCACCTGCCGCACCGATCCCTGCCGTGAGAGGAGGTCCGTGATTCCGGACCGCCGTCCGAACGCAGTGCGGCTTTTGGCGGCGACCGCCTGGTCCTCAGCCGCCCTGTCCTGCTCCCTCGTTCAGCTACCGGCGGACCATGCTGCGGCCGAGGCAGCCTTCGGCGACGGTGCCCAGGTGAGCCTGACCCATCAGGTCCCGGATCGCGCGCCCCCGCGGGTTCGACCGCTCGGCGGGGGCGAGCTGTCCGACACCTGGATCGGCGCAGCCGCAGCGGACCCGATCAGGAGTGCCGATGAGGACTCCGGTCTCGGTGTGTTCGATGAGTCGAATGCCGATATTGGGCCGTTGGTGTTTCGGCGGAGTTTCGATTCGAGTTTGCCGGTGTCGTTTGCGGGGTCGGCGGCCGGTGCGGATGCGGCTTATGGGTATCGGTCGTTCGTGTCGTG
>JACCSC010000119.1 GCA_013813215.1 Geodermatophilaceae bacterium
CCCAGCGGGCAGAACGAGTCGAAGCCCTTGGCCCGGGTCCACTGCCCGTCGGTGCGCTGCAGGTCGCGCGCGGTGACGTCGTTGGCACAGGTGTAGCCGAACACCGAGCCGAGCGCCTGGTCGGCCGCGACGTGGCGCGCCCCGCGGACGCCGATCACCACGGCCAGCTCGGCCTCGAAGTCGACCTGGGTGCTCACCGCCGGCAACCGGATCGGGTCGCCGGGACCGATCACGGTGGTGGACGGCTTCAGGAACAGCAGCGGTTGCTCCGGCGGCGTACCGCCCATCTCCGCGGCGTGGTCGGCGTAGTTCTTGCCGACGCAGACGACCTTGCTGGGCAGGATCGGGGCCAGCAGCCGGATGTCGTCCACTGCCCAGCGTTGCCCGGTGAACTCCAGGTCAGCGAACGGGTGGCCGGCGATCTGCGACACCGTCGCCCCTGACCCGCTGCCCTCGGCCACGCCGAAGGACATGCCCTGCGGATGGGCGAACCGCACGATGCGCACCAGACTCCTCCTGCCCTGGCCTCGAATATGCCAGCTCCGGTTGCCTCGGTGCCGACATTACTGCTCTAGGATTGCCTAGACCTGGGTAGGAGAGGCGAATTGTGCAATGCCCGTCACCACGCCAGACACCCCACCCATCGGTCGCCTTCAGGTCGCCACCGCGAGCAACCGCTCGCACCTGTCGCGGCTCGCCAAGAGCGGGCGGGCTTGGCTGATCGCCCCCCGACTGTACGTGGTCGGCGCCACGCTCCCACTCGATGAGGTAGCTCGGCGGCACGTCCTCGGGGTCGTCAGCCACGTGTGGCCTGGTGCTGTTCTGTGTGACCGGTCCGGCTGGGCCGGCCCCGTCCCGGTGGACGGTTGGCTCTTTGTCTGCCACCCGGACCCGCCGCGCCGATCCGACCTGCGCCTGCCAGGCCTGGTGCTGTCCCCCCGCGTGGGGCCGGGACCCCTTCCCGCTGACATCGCGTTGCCTGCCGTGGACGTGCATCAGGCCGGAGCCGCCCGAGCTTTGGTCGAGAACGTGACGACCGCCGGTCGGCCGCCCGCTGGGCGCCCAGCGCGGCAGGCGGGCACAGCGGCCGTCGAAGACCGGGTCGACGAACTGGTTCGGACCGCGGGAGACGGGCGAATCAGAGTGGTGCTGGCCCAACTCGACGCCATTGCCCCTCAGCTGCCGGCCCGTCAGGTGGCCGTGGTCCGGGAACGGCTCGTGGCGGTCCTCGGTACCCGTACCGGGCGGATTCCGATGTCGGCCAGGCTGGCGGCTCGCCTGGCCGGTACCCCCTTCGACGCCCACCGACTGGATCTCCTATCGAGCCTGGTCGCCGAACTGGAACGCAGCGCGCCGTTGCCCCGTCCGGATCTGGAACGACACGGGAGCTGGCGGCCCTTCTTCGAGGCCTACTTCTCCAACTACATCGAAGGCACCGAGTTCGGCGTCGAAGAGGCCCGGCGAATCGTTCTGGAAGACGTCGTTCCGGCGGGACGCCCGAGGGATGCTCACGATGTCACCGCGACGCACCGCCTGATCGTCGACCCGGTCACCGCCGCGGGCACGCCGACGACGCCCGAGGAACTACTCGACATCGCGCGCGCTCGCCACGCCGTCCTGATGGCCGCTCGGCCCGACAAACGACCCGGCATGTTCAAGGCCACGCCGAACTTCGTCGGGAGCCACCGGTTCGTGGAGCCCGGCCTGCTGGAGGGAACCTTGCGCAAAGGCTTCGTGTTCATGAGCCGCCTCACCGACCCCTTGCACCGGGCCGTCGCGATCATGTTCCTGATGACCGAGTGCCATCCCTTCGACGACGGCAATGGTCGCGTCGCTCGGCTGCTGGCCAATGCCGAGCTCAGCCGGGCTGGACAGGTGCGGCTGATCATCCCCACGGTGTTCCGGAACAACTACCTGGCGGCGCTCAGTGGAACCAGCCGAGGGTTCGGGCAAGGACAGTCGTTGATCAGCGTGCTGCAGTTCGCCCAAGCGTGGACAGCGGCGATCGACTGGACAACGTACGAGGGTGCGTGCGCGGACCTCGGCCGCAGCAACGCCTTTGAGGATCCCGTCCTGGCCGAGGCCTCCGGTCGACGACTGCGCCTTCCGTCCTGACGCTAGCCGACCCGGCGGGGCAGCCGGACGACGTCGTACTCCGTCGTCGGGGTCGGCACCGTGCTGAAGCGGGCGTTCACCGCCCAGAGGTACCCGGAGTTGGCCGTCGCCGTGGTGGGGACGTCGAGGTCGGGGTCGGTGATCGCACCGGTGTAGGTTCCGCGGCGCAGGTCGAAGGTCAGCTTGACCACGCCCACCTCGTTCTGCTCGTTCTGCACCACGTACAGGGTGCGCCGGACCAGCTCCAGCCCGTCTCCGTTGAGCACGTCCCCGCCGGTCAGCTCGATCTCGTCGCTGACCCCCGAGGCGCTGTCGACCCGGAACAGCTTGCCCACCTTGGACTGGACGAGGACCAGGGTCCGGCCGTCCTGGGCGGCCACGATCCCGTTGACGTTGAAGTCCGCGCCGTACTGGATGTCTCCGGTCAACGGGAGGGTGTCGGCGGCCCGGGGCAGCCGCCCGCGGGCGCCGAGCGGCAGGACGACCACCTGCTGCACGAGACTGTCGGTGACGTAGATGGCGTCGTCGGCGACCGCGACGTCGTTGAGGAAGCCCGCCCCGGTCACGGTGTAGGCGCGCAGCAGGTCGCCGGAGGCGGCGTCGTACACCTTGACCTGGCCAGAGTCGCCGCCGGCGACCCACAGCCGATCGCGGCCAGCCTCGTAGTCCACCCCCACGGCCGGCGGTCGCCCGCCCTCGACCAGGATCGCGCCGTCACCGGTACGGAAGTCGCCGCGCCAGACCGCTCCCGTGGCGAGGGAGCCGACGAAGAATTCCGTGCCCGACCCGCTCGTAATGCCCTCGGGCTGGAAGCCGTCCGGCAGCGCGATGGTCTCGGGGAACGCGGCGGGGGCCGGCGCTCGGGCCCCGGCTGGCGCCGGTGAGAAAGCCAGCGCCAGCGCACCGGCCAGGAGCAGGGTCGTGGTTCGGGCGGCTGCGCGCACGGGCGGCACTCCTCTGGGTTCGGGACTGGGGCACGGGGCTCACCAGAGGTGATCGACCCTAACCAGCCGCGGCGCCGACCGAAGGGGGGCGCAGGCCGTACGTCAGGGCGTCGACCAGGGCCGTCCACGATGCCTCGACGACGTTCTCGTGCACGCCGACCGTGGTCCACGTCCGCGACCCGTCGGTGGTGTCGATCAAAACCCGCGTCACCGCGCCGGTGCCCTGCCCTCCTTCGAGGATGCGGACCTTGTAGTCGGCGAGTTCCAGATCGGCCAGGCCCGGCCGCCGCCGCCCCAGCGCCGCCCGCAGGGCCTGGTCCAGCGCATTGACCGGGCCGTTGCCCTCGCCGGTGGCGATGATCCGCTCGCCGTCGACGGTCAGCTTCACCGTCGCCTCGCTGAGCACCGAGCCGTCGCCCCGGTGCTCGACCAGCACCCGGTAGGACTCCAAGGCGAAGGCCGCGACCGACTCCCCCAGCGCGCCGCGCAGCAACAACTCGAACGACGCGTCCGCCGCCTCGAAGGACCAACCCTCGGCCTCCAGTTGCTTGACGCGGTCCACGACGCCGCCGACGACATCGGGCCGGTGGGAGACGTCGATGCCCAGCTCCCTGCCCTTCAGCTCGACACTGGCCCGCCCGGCCATCTCGGTCACCAGGATCCGCATGTCGTTGCCCACCACCGCCGGGTCGAGGTGGTTGTAGAGCTCCGGTGAGACCTTGATCGCGCTCGCGTGCAGGCCCGCCTTGTGCGCGAACGCCGAGGACCCGACGTACGGCTGGTGGGAGTCCGGCGCGATATTGGCCAGCTCCGCGATCGCGTGCGACACCCGAACCAGTTCCGGGAGGCAGGCGGCCGGTACGACGGGCATCGCCAGCTTCGTGACCAGTCCGCCGATGATCGCGAACGTGTCGGCGTTGCCCGCGCGTTCGCCGTACCCGTTGGCTGTCCCCTGCACGTGCGTCACGCCGGCCTCTACGGCGGCCAGCGTGTTGGCCACCGCGCAGCCGGTGTCGTCCTGGCAATGGATGCCCAAGCGAAAACCGGTGCGCTGCAACACTTCCGCGACGACGCGCCCGAGCCCCATCGGCAGCATGCCGCCGTTGGTGTCGCACAGCACGCCGACGTCAGCCCCGGCTCCGAGTCCCGCCTCGAGCACCCGCACGCCGTAGTCGCGGTCCGCGGCGTAGCCGTCGAAGAAGTGTTCACAGTCCAGGAACACCCGACGACCCTCGCCGACCAGGAAGCCGACCGTGTCGGCCACCATCGCGAGGTTCTCCGCCGCACTGGTCCGCAGCGCCCGCTCGACGTGGCGCGGGTCGGACTTAGCGACGAGGCAGACCACCGCGGTGTCCGCGTCGCGCAACGCGAGCACCTGCGGGTCCTCGGCCGCGCGCGTTCCGGCCCGACGGGTCGACCCGAACGCGACGAGCTCGGCGTGGACCAGGTCCAGCTCGGTCCGCGCGCGAGCGAAGAACTCGGTGTCCTTGGGCATCGCCCCGGGCCAGCCGCCCTCGATGAAGCCGACCCCGATCTCGTCCAGGAGCCGGGCCACGGCCAGCTTGTCGCGCACCGAGTAGCTGATCCCCTCCCGCTGGGCGCCGTCGCGCAGGGTGGTGTCGAAGACGTGGAAAGCGTCGTCGAGGGACACGGACAAGCTCAGGCGGGGACGGTCGAGGGGCGCGGCGGTGGCGTTTCGAGCTGGCTGGCCAGCGCGGCCAGGCGGTCGCCTACCTCCGGGGTCTGGCTCGGGCGGCTCGGGTTGCGGGTGGCCAGGTCGAAGGCGACGGCGGCCTCCACCCGGCGGGCCCGGTCGTGCTGGCCCAGGTGCTCCAGCATCAGCGCGATCGACAGCACCGTCGCCGTCGGGTCGGCGCGGTTCTGGCCGGCCAGGTCGGGTGCACTGCCGTGCACCGGTTCGAACATGCTCGGGTTGACCCGCGACACGTCGAGGTTGCCGCTCGCGGCGAGGCCGATGCCGCCGGTGATCGCGGCCCCGAGGTCGGTGAGGATGTCGCCGAACAGGTTGTCGGTCACGATGACGTCGAACCGGCTCGGGTCGGTCACGAAGAACATCACCGCGGCGTCGACGTGCTGGTAGGTCACCGAGACGTCCGGAAAGTCCTGGCTGACCTCCTCCACGGTCCGCGACCACAGGGACCCGGCGTAGGTCAGCACGTTCGTCTTGTGCACGAGCGTCAGCAGCTTGCGCGGCCGGGCCGCGGCCCGGGCGAAGGCGTCGCGGACCACCCGGGTGACGCCGAAGGCGGTGTTCAGGCTGACCTCGGTGGCGACCTCCTGCGGGGTGTCGCGGCGCAACGCCCCGCCGGTTCCGGCGTACGGCCCTTCGGTGCCCTCGCGGACGACGACCATGTCGATGTCGCGACCGAGGGCGAGCGCGCTCTGTACGCCGGGGAACAGTCGCACCGGCCGCAGGTTCACGTGGTGGTCCAGTTCGAAGCGCATCCGCAGCAGCAGCCCGCGTTCGAGGATCCCGCTCGGCACGCTGGGGTCACCGACCGCACCGAGCAGGATCGCGTCGTGCTCGCGAAGTTCGGCGAGCACGGAGTCCGGCAGCATCTCCCCGGTCTTGTGCCACCGGGCCGCGCCGAGGTCGTACGACGTGGGTGCCATGTCCGGCACCACCTCGCGCAGCACCTTCAGCCCCTCGGCCACCACGTCCGGGCCGATGCCGTCACCGGGAATCACCGCGAGCTTCATGCGCTCCGCACCTTCACCAGCTCCGCCCCTTCACGAGGTCCGCCCCGTTCGCCCCGACGGCAGGCTACTGAACGTCAGCGGACGCTGAGGTCCGCCGCCCGGAACATGGTCGCTCCGATCGAATCGGCGATGACAGCGAGCAGGTCGGCCGGCACCGCCGAGTCCACCGCGATCGCCATCAGCGCCTCACCGCCCATGGTGGCCCGGCTGACCTGGGCCCCGGCGATGTTGACCCCGGCCCGGCCGAGTTCGGCGCCGATCATCCCGACCACGCCCGGGCGGTCCTGGTAGCGCAGGAACAGCACGTGATTCTGCGGGACCAGGTCCATGTCGTAGCCGTTGACGTCGGTGAGCTTCTCCACGCGGCGCTGCCCGGTCAGCGTTCCAGAAACGCTCACTGCGGATCCGTCACCGAGGATGCCGCGCACGGTGACCAGGTTGCGGTAGTCGGGGCTCTCCCGGTCGGTGACCAGCTCCACGCTGATCCCGCGCTCGGCCGCGAGCAGCGGCGCGTTGACGAAGGTGACCGGCTCCTCGACGACGTCCAGGAACAGTCCCTTCAACGCGGCGAGCTGCAGCACGCTGACGTCGTACTCGGTGATCTCCCCGCGCACCTCGACGGTGACGCTCTGCGCCATGCCCGCGGCGAGCGCAGTGAACACCCGGCCGAGCTTCTCGGTCAGCGGCAGCGCGGGTCGGACGTCCTCGGCCACCGCTGCGCCGCCCTGGACGTTGACCGCGTCCGGCACGAAGTCGCCCTGCAGGGCCAGCAGCACCGAGCGGGCCACCGCCAGCCCCGCCTTGTCCTGCGCCTCCGCGGTCGATGCGCCCAGGTGCGGGGTCACGACCACGCCGGGCAGACCGAACAGCGGACTGTCGGTGCACGGCTCGGTGGCGTAGACGTCCACCCCCGCCCCGCCGACGTGGCCCGAGCGCACCGCGTCGGCGAGGGCCTGCTCGTCGATCAGCCCACCGCGCGCGGCGTTCACGATCAGCACGCCGCGCTTGGTCAGCTCCAGCTCCTTGGCGCCGATCATCCCCAGGGTCTCCGGCGTGCGTGGCAGGTGGATGGAGATGATGTCCGCCTCGCGCAGCAGCTCCTCGAGGGATACCAGCCTGATCCCCGACGTCCGGCCGGGCTGCACGTAGGGGTCGTAGGCGATCAGCTGGGTGCCGAACGCAGCCATCCGGTGCGCGAAGAGCGAACCGATCCGGCCCAGTCCGACGATGCCGACCGTCTTGCCGTCGATCTCGGTCCCGGTGTACGAGGAGCGCGACCAGCGGCCGGCCTGCAGCGCGGCGTCCGCGGCCGGGATGTGCCGCGCCGCGGCGAGCAGTAGGCCGACGGCGTGCTCCGCGGCGCTGACGATGTTGGACTGCGGTGCGTTAATGACCATGACGCCGCGCGCCGTGGCCGCTGGCACGTCGATGTTGTCCAGGCCCACGCCCGCCCGGGCGACGACCCGCAGCCGGGGCGCGGCGGCCAGCGCCTCGGCGTCGATCTTCGTGGCGCTGCGGACCAGCACCGCATCCACGTCGGCCAGCGCCGGCAACAGCGCCGCCCGGTCCGCGCCGTCCACCGTGCGTAACTCCATGTCCCTGGCCAGGACGTCGAGGGCGGCCGGCGCGAGCTCTTCGGCGACGAGCACGACCGGACGAACACCAGAGGTCACGAGAATCCTTCGAGTCGTCGGCCGCAATCGACCGGAAGCCGATGCCGAGTTTAGCGCCGCTCCGGTTCGGCCTCGGTCCCCCCGCAGCGGCCTTCGCGCTCCTACACTTCCGCGCACCGGAACGGACCACGATCGCTGCGACAGGAGCCAGCACATGAGCCAGCCGCCGTACAGCCCCGATCCCAACCAACCCGGGTACGAACAGCAGCCGTACGGCGCCGCACCGCCCCCGCCGGCGGGATACGGCCAGCCGGCCGCGGCCCGCCCGGGCTCGGTGACCGGAGCCGCCGTGATCGGCATCGTGGTCGGTGTCCTGAGCGTGCTGGGCAACCTGCTCGGGATTGCCGCCAGCTTCGACCTGGGTGTCGTACCGGGTCTGCTCGCCCTGGTCAGCCTCGTGATCGGCGGGTTCTTCCTGTTCGGCGGCATCCAGGCCATGAACGGCAAGAACGGCCAGCTGCTCGTGCAGGCCGCCGGGGCGAGCATCGTGCTCAGCATCATCACGCTGCTCGTCCTGCTGACCATCTACGACGGGTTCGCCTTCGTCGGGCTGATCAGCCTGATCCTGCCGATCGTCATCATCATGCTGATGCGCCAGCAGGACTCCCGGCAGTGGTTCCAGTCCAGGGGCGCGCCGACGTACTGACGGGTCAGGTCACGACGAAGTTGACCAGCCGGCCCGGCACCGCGATCACCTTGCGCACCGTGCCGGTGGCCAGGTGCGCATCGACCTTGGAGTCCGCTCGGGCGGCCGCCTCCATGATGGCGGTGTCAGCGCCCGCCGGCACGTGGACCGTGGATCGCACCTTCCCGTTGACCTGCACCGGAATCTCGATGGTCTCGTCGACCAGGTAGGTCGGATCGGCCACGGGGAACGCCACCCAGGTCAGGGACTCCGGGTGGCCCAGCATCGACCACAGCTCCTCGGCCACGTGCGGGGCCAGGGGAGCCAGCATCAGGATCAACGGCTCGGCCACCGACAGCGGCACCCCACCCCCGGCGTACGCCGTCGTCAGGTGGTTCGTCAGCTCGGTGATTTTGGCGATCGCGATGTTGAAACGCAGCGTCCGCATGCCGTCCCGCACGGCAACGATCGTGCGGTGCAGCGCCCGCAGGGTCTCGACCGGCGGCTGTACGTCGACCACCCGCAGCGCACCGCTGTGCTCGTCGACCAGCACCCGCCAGATCCGCTGCAGCAGCCGCATCGAGCCGACCACGGCCTTGGTCTCCCACGGCCGGGACTGGTCCAT
>JACCSC010000489.1 GCA_013813215.1 Geodermatophilaceae bacterium
CCTGGCCCACGCGCTGAACGCCGAGGCGCGGGCGCTGGTCGAGGCCGGGGCGACCATGCTGCAGATCGACGAGCCGTTCCTCGCGGGGTACCCCGAGCAGGTGGGACTGGCGGTGGAGGCGATCAACGTGGTCACCGCGGGCGTCGAGGCGACCTGGGCATTGCACGTCTGCTACGGCAACCGCTACGCGCGCCCGTCGTGGGAGGGGCACTACACGTTCCTCTTCCCCGCGGTCCTCGACGCGGGTGTCGATCAGCTCGTCCTCGAGTTCGCCCGCAAGGGCGATGAGGACCTGCCGTCGGTGGCGGAGCTGGGCTGGGACCGGGCGCTCGGCCTCGGCGTACTCGACGTCAAGAGCGAGCAGGTCGAGACCGCGGAGGTCGTGGCCGGCCGGATCCGTCGCGCGCTGAAAGTGATCGACGCGGACAAGCTGGTGGTGAACCCCGACTGCGGTTTGCGCCACGTTCCCCCGGCGGTGGCCCGAGCCAAGCTCTCGGCCATGGTCGAGGGCGCCGCGCAGGTCCGGGGCCAGCTCACCGGTGCACCCGTCGCGGTGGGTGCTGCGCGTCAATAGTGACGCGCATACCCTCCATACGGAGTCAGCGAGCCGTCAGATCCAGGCCGTAGACGCAGAACCGAGCCCCGAGGTGCTCGAACTCCCGCCGCGGCGTGAAGCCCGCACTCTGGTAGAGCGCACGGGCGGCGTGCATCATCGCCGCGGTGTGCAGCCCAACCGCCGGTACGCCGTCCGCGGTCGCCCGATGCAGGCAGTCCGCGACGAGCCGCCGGCCGATGCCGTGGCCGCGGGCGGCCCGGTCCACCGCGAGCACCCGGATCACCGCCCACTCCGTCGGCACGTAGACGTAGGAGCGCGGCCCGGGCGGCAGGTAGGTGACCGTGCCGACCAGTTCACCGTTCCGGACGGCGACCAAGAGCAGCCCCTCCGCCGCTGGGGCCACGACGCCGGCCAGGTTGGTGTTCATCCGTATCCATCGGTCCGGCTCGAGGTACGGCTCGAACTCGGCGTACGCCCGGCGCACCAGGGACAGCACCGCCGGCCGCTCGTTGGGCGCAATCGGGCGGATTTCCACGGAGGACAGTGGACCCGCGCCGTCGGACGCGGGCCCACCAGTCGAGGGGAGCGGGCTCAGGAGACGCCCAGCTCCTCCGCCGCCCGCCGGGTGCCTTCCACCCGGTTGGTGATCTTCTGGAACGCGATGTCCCGGGCATAGTCCGGGGAGCCGTGGTTCGGCTTCTCGTCGATGCTGAACGGCGAGAACCCGCAGTCGTCGGTGGAGCCGAGCTGCTGCCGGTCGATGAAGTTCGCCGCGCGGACGAGCTGCTTGGCGATCTCCTCGGCCGACTCGACCCGCGGGCTCTGGGTCACGGTGGTGCCGATGTAGGCCATCTGGGTGACACCCTCGGCGTCGGAGCGCAAGTGCTTGCCGATGGTCTCGTACACCGGGTCCTTGTCCCGCTCGCTGGCGAGCTGGATCAGGAAGTAGCCGGCGTTGATATCGAACATCGAGCCCAGCAGGTTGTTGTAGGGCACGTCGGCGGAGTGCACGGAGTCCCGGTCCCCGCCGGGGCAGGTGTGGATACCGATGTTCGTCCGCTCCTCGGCGGAGAAGCGCTCCATGACGCGGTTGTTCAGCTCGATGAAGTGCGGCAGCAGGCCGGCGCCGGTCCACGGGTTGCGTGAGTCCTCACGGGTGGCCAGGCGGCCCTCGGTGAAGTCGACGGATACCCGCTCGGCACCGGCGGCGAAGGCCTCCCGGATGTCCCTCTCGCACTCGTCGATCAGCGCGGCCTCGAACTCGTCGCGGCTGTAGCCCTCCACCGGGTCCTTCAGCGGATAGAGCAGGGCCAGCATGGAAGGGGCGATCACGGCCTGCTTCATCGGCTTGCTGGCGTAGGGCTTGGACTTCTTCAACGTGTCCGCCGCGTGCTGGTTGTACTTGAACGGCCCGCTCTCCAACTTGGGCAACTGGCGGCCGTGGCCGTCGGCGAAGATGGCGAAGAACTGCCCGCCCGGGCCGAGACCCGGGGCCAGGCCGGTGCCGGCCAGCGTGTCGGCGATGGGGTACGTGGCGAACGACGACCAGCGCTGCTCGCCGTCGGAGATGATCGGGGAGCCGGTGGCCTCGAAGCGCTCGACGGAGTCCTTGACCGCGGCGTCCTGTTCCTTCTCCAGGTCGTCCTTGCCGATCTCGCCCTTGTCGTATTTGGCGTAGGCCTCCTGCAATGTGGTGGGCCTCGGGAGCGAACCGACCGGTTCGGTGGGGATTCCGGTTGCCGTCCTGGGGTCGTAACTCATACTGCCGCCTCTCGTGAGCGGTGCCGGGACCGGGCGAGCGCTCGGTCATCGCACTCGGAGCTGCCGAACCGGGTGTCACTGCCAGCGGTGCGCCGCCGTCACCAACTGTCGACGGAAGTCCACCCACTACCGCTGCGGACCGTAGCGCCGTTCGTCGAAGAGCGTCAACGAAAGCGGAGAATGCCCGGCAGGCCTCGGATGCGCCGGGTCTCGGCATGCCTTCCTGTCTGCCACGGACGTGGTTCGGACCCACGGCTGCGCGGCGCTCCCGTTCCGGCCAGCCACGGCTGCGGGTCGTCGCCCGGCGTACTGCAGGAGCGCTACGCCGGGACTTCCTGCCGGTGCTCGCGCGGCGCATCGAGTGCGCCCGGCAGGACTCGAACCTGCGACCGACTGCTTAGAAGGCAGCTGCTCTATCCACTGAGCTACGGGCGCCCGCCGGCAGCCAGCCTACCGAGCGAGGAAGCGTTCCCGGTCCACGACGGCACGAACGATCCGCCCGCGGGCAGCCACGATGCCGTCGGCGTTCGTGGCCGAGACGTCGAAGCCCAGGCGTCGATCGACGACCTCCACCAACGTGACCCGGACCGTGACGTGGACCGCGAGCGGTGACGGGGCCAGGTGGTCCAGCTCGACGCGGATTCCGACGGTGGTCTGCCCGGGCTCCAGCATCGGTTCGACCGCGGAGACCGTCGCGGCCTCCAGCCAGGCGAGCAGCCGCGGCGTACCCAGGACGGGCAGCGAGCCGCTGCCCAGCGAGGCCGCGGTGTCGATATCGAGTACCTCGAAGATCCGGCTGGCCGCCGCGCCGACCGTCGCTGTCACAGGGGGTGACCCTAGCCAACTAGGCTGGCGCACCACACCAGCTTCGCCGGGAGGTGCAGGATCGGCCGTCGGGTCGTCGTCACCGGCATCGGGATCGTCGGACCGCTCGGCCTCGACGCCGAGTCGACCTGGGCGGCGCTGCGCCGCGGTCGCTCGGGGATCGGGCCGGTGACCGGCGTCGACGTGAGCGACCTGCCGGCCCGGATAGCCGCACAGGCCGGCGGCTTCGACCCGGTGGACGCCCTCGGCGTCCGAGCGGCGCGAGCCAGCGATCGGTTCGCGCAGTTCGCCGTCGTCGCCGCCCGGGAGGCAGTGCGCAACGCGGGCTGGGCGGCCACCGGCGGACCGCGCTGGTCGGCCATCGTCGGGACGGGGCTCGGGGGAGTGGCCACCTTCGAGCGGGCGATGGGCACGCTGAGCGATCGTGGACCGACCCGGATGAGCCCGTACACCGCCCCGGCGATGATCCCGAACGCCGCCGTCGCCGCCGTCGCGATGGACGCCGGGTGCCGGGGACCCTCCCTGTGCCCGACGACGGCATGTGCGGCAGGGACGGACGCGGTCGGCGCCGGTGCGGACCTGATCCGGCTGGGGCGGGCCGACGTGGTGCTGGCCGGCGGCGCCGAGGCCCCGGTCACCCGCGCGATGCTGGCCGCCTTCGCGGCCATGCGCGCCGCCTCGACGCGCAACGAGGACCCGCAGCAGGCCTGCCGGCCGTTCGACCGGAACCGCAATGGGCTGGTCATGGGCGAGGGTGCGGCTGTCCTGGTCCTCGAGGAGGCGGCCGCCGCGGCGGCCCGTGGGGCCTCGGTGCTCTGCGAGGTCGTCGGGTACGGCGCCAGCTGCGACGCGCACCACACGACCGCCCCTGACCCCGCCGGGACGGCGGCGGAGGCAGCGGTGCGGCAAGCCCTCGCCGAGGCGGAGATCACCTCGGTCGACCACGTCAACGCCCACGGCACCGGGACGAAGCTGAACGACGCCGCCGAGGCCGGCGTGCTGGCCCGGGTGATCGGTCCGACGGTCCCGGTGACCTCGACCAAGTCGATGACCGGGCACCTGATGGGCGCCGCGGGTGCGCTGGAGGCTGCGATCTGCGCCCTCGTGCTCCGCGATCAGGTACTGCCGCCGACGATCAACTGCGAGGACCAGGATCCGGAGTGCGCGGGGATCAGCGTCGTTCGGGAGGTCACGCCCGCCGCGGTCACCGATGTGCTGAGCACCAGCTTCGGCTTCGGCGGTCACAATGCAGCGTTGGTGCTGCGACGTCCCGGTTCTCGCTCGTGAAAGGATCGTCCGGCCCGTGCCTCCGACACCGGGAGATGGCAATGAGCGCTGACGGCGGACGCAGCCGATGACCCAGCCCGTGACGGCGGAGACCGTCCGCACCGACGCCGCGCGCCACCTCGGCATCGGCCGGGAGCAGCTGACGCCGGGTCTGCTGCTCGGCGAGGATCTGGGGCTGGACTCGCTGGCCGGCATCGAGCTGTCGATGTCCCTTGAGGAGCGCTACCAGATCACCATCACCGACGATGAACTCGCCGACGTGTCGACGTACGGCGAACTCGAGGCGCTCGTACTGGCCAAGGTGAGTGCCCGATGATCGAGGCGCGCGACGGCCGGCGGGTCGTCATCACCGGGCTGGGCGTCCTCGCCCCGTGCGGCACCGGTGTCGACGATTTCTGGGCCGGTCTCCGTAAGCCGGCCGAGCCGCTCGTCGAGCGCAAGATCCCGGACTTCGACGCGGCACAGTGGGGGATCAAGCACGTCGAGGCCCGCCGGATGGACCTCTTCGCGCAGTTCGCCGTCGCTGCGGCCGTGCAGGCGCTCGGGGACGCCGGCCTGGACACGGCCTCGCCGTACGCCGAGGAGCGCTGCGGCATCCTGCTGGGCACCGGCATCGGCGGCGTGCACGCCTGGGAGACGCAGACCCAGGTGCTGCTGGACAAGGGTCCCGCCCGCGTCTCGCCCCTGGTGGTCCCCATGGTGATGCCGAACGCCGGAGCCGCCGCGGTGTCGCTGCGCTTCGGTTGGCGGGGACCGGTCGAGACCGTCTGCACCGCCTGTGCGGCCGGCACGCACGCGGTGAGCAACGGCGCGAAGCTCGTGGCCTCCGGCCGCTGCGACGCGGTCCTGGTCGGAGGTAGCGAGGCGGCACACTCGGGCCTGATGAGCACCGGCTTCGGCAACATGAAGGCGCTGTCGAACAGCGGGATCTCGCGGCCGTTCGACATCGACCGGGACGGGTTCTGCTCCGCCGAAGCGGGCGGCATGCTGGTCCTGGAAGAGGCCTCGGCGGCCGAGGCCCGCGGCGCCCACATCTACGCCGAGATCGCCGGAAGTGGATCCAGCGCCGACGCCCACCACCTCACCGCCCCCGCCCCCGACGGCCGAGGTGCCATCGCCTCGATGCGGGCGGCGCTGGCCGATGCCGGGCTGGAACCGGGCCAGATCACCCACGTCAACGCGCACGGAACCTCGACCCAGCTCAACGACCTGACCGAGGCCAAGGCGGTCGCCGAGGTCTTCGGCGCCGGCGGGCCCGCGATCACCTCGATCAAGGGCGTCACCGGGCACTCGCTCGGCGCGGCCGGCGCGGTGGAGGCCGTGGCCCTGGCCCTGACCTTCCACCACCGCGAGCTGCCGCCGACGATGGGCACCGAGAACGTCGATCCGGCGTTCGAGATCGACCTCGTCACCGAGCCGCGGTCCTGGACCCCCGGCCCGGCCCTGTCCAACTCCTTCGCCTTCGGCGGGCACAACGGCACGGTGGTGTTCCTGCCGGCCTGACCGCTACCCTCCGCCGGTGAGATCACCAGACCTGCGGTGGTGGGCGCCCTAGCGGCGGCCCACCGATCCTGCACGTCCCCCACCCGGTCCGCCTCCTGCATCGAGGCGGACCGTCTGCTGTCCGTGGGTGCCGGAGCGGCCTGGACTCCCGAGGAGCCCTCCATGATCCCCGTCACCCGGCGCATCACCGGCCTCAAGCCGACCGGTCACCTGCATCTGGGCAATCTGCTGGCCGCCGTCCGCCCGATGGTGCGCGACCAGGACGCCGTACCCACCGTGGCCTTTGTCGCCGACCTGCACGCGATGACGGTCGAGCACGACCCGGCCGCACTGGCCGAGCTCACCCGGGAGGCCGCGGCGATCGCCCTCGCGGCCGGCCTGGACCCCCGGCGCTCGGTGCTCTTCGCGCAGAGCCAGGTGCCCGAGCACGCCGTCGCGCACTACCTCCTGGAGAGCACGGCGACCTTCGGTGAGTCGCAACGGATGATCCAGTTCCGTGAGAAGGCGGCCGGTCAGGACTCGGTGCGCCTGTCGCTGCTGACCTACCCGACGCTGATGGCGGCGGACATCCTGCTGTACGCCGGTGCCGGTGCCACCGTGGAGGTGCCCACTGGAGACGACCAGGACCAGCACCTCGAACTCACTCGGACGCTGGCCCGCCGTTTCAACGCGCGGTACGGCGAGACGCTCACCGTCCCGCGCGGTGTGCGCCCGTCCGCCGGGGCGCGGATCATGGACCTGGCCGATCCGAGCCGCAAGATGGAGAAGACGAACCCGGCACCGGGCGGCGTGCTGTTCGTGCTCGACCCGCCGGACGTGGTGGCCCGCAAGGTGTCCCGAGCGCTGACCGACGCGCGGGGAAGCGTCGAGTACGACCCGCTCGGTAGGCCCGGGATCAGCAACCTGTTGGCGATCCTCGGCGCCCTGCTCGACCGGACGCCCGCGTCACTGGCCGGTGCTTATGCGTCGTACGCCGCGCTGAAGGCCGACCTCACCGACGCGGTCAACGCCGCTGTGGCGCCGGTGCAACGGGCCTACGCCGAGATCCGGGCCGACCCGGCCGAGCTGGAGGCCACGCTGGCGGCCGGGGCGCAGCGGGCGCAGGCGCTGGCCGCACCGACCCTGGCGGCCATGCTCGGCCGGATGGGACTGCGAGCCGCCTGAGCCGGTCAGGTCGTGCGGCCCAGCCTGAGGAACGCTGCGGCGGCCGCGAGCAGCACGGGGACCAGCAGAAACGCTCGTTGCGTGCCGATCTGGTCGGCCATGAGCCCGAGGAGGAACGGGGCGGTGCCGATCGCGACGCCGGCGCCGATGGATGCCCTGGCCGTCGCGCGGTCCGGATGCCCGCCGGAGGCCGCGAGGACACGGGCGATGGACAGCGGGAACTGCACCGAGATGCCGAGCCCGAGCACCAGCAGGCCGAGCACGGACAGCCACAGCGCCGTACTGAGCCAGAACGCCGCAAAGCCCAGCATAGCGACGATCAGGCTCGCGCCGAGCAGGGTTTCGGCCGGGTAGACGAGGGCGAGGCGACCGCCGGCAACCCGGCCCACGGTCATGCCGAGGACCAGTACTGCGATCGAGCCGGTGGCGACGGCGGCACTGGCGCCGGCCCGCTCGCGGAGCAGGTCCGAGGCCCAGAAGGTCAGCGAGAACTCGGTCCCGATACAGAGCACGAGAACGGCCAAGGCCGGCCCGAAGGCCGCTGGCATGCGACCGCCGACATCCCGGGGGCGCCGGACGGGCGGGCCGACCGGTACGGCGGTGCGCGCGGTCAGCGTGAGCACGACGGCTGCGGCGATCGCCGCCAGCAGCAGCCCGGCCCGCCAGCCCAGCCCCACGGCAGCGGTCACGCCGATCACCGCGGGGGCGATGAGGCCGAAGCCGGCGGCCAGGGCGTTGGCCTCGTTGATGGCCGCGGGTCCGGAACTGCCGTGGTGGTGGGACAGCACCGCGGAGTGCGTGCTGACCACCAACGACCCGAACGTGCCCGCGACCAACGTGCCGGCCAGCGTCATCCACACACTTTGCCCGGCCAGGTAGCCGGTCAGGCCGATCGCCAATCCGCCCAGCCCGAACCGCAGGGCGGCGCCGCGACCCAGCCGTCTGACCACCGCCGGCAGGATCATGCCCGCGAGTACGGCGCCGACGGCCAGGGCTGTGCCGTGCAGGCCGGCGACAGCTCTGGACACGTCCATGTCGGCACCGAGCAGCGGAACGGTGGGCCCGAACCCGTACTGGAAGTAGCCGTAGACCGCCAGGTAGCTGTAGACCAGCCAGGTCACTCGATCCCGCGCGAGCCCGGCCACGCGGCAGGCTATCGGGGCTCCGACGTGCTCTGCGCCGAGGAGGTGCCGGCTGCGCTGTCCACAGGCCCCGGCGGTTGTCCCCAGAAGCCGCGCGGGCATTCCCCGGTGAGGGCCGCCGGCGCAGTCTCGTTCCACCGGGGCCGACGGCCGCGGTGAGGGCGGCCGGTCCGCTCTGCAATGCGGACGAGGAAAGGGGGCGACCCATGAACGACACCACGCTCACGCTGGTCGGCCGGATCGTCGACGTACCGAAGCGGCGGCTGACCGAGTCGGGGGTCAGCGTGCTCAACATGCGGGTCGGCTCGACGGCCCGGCGCTTCGACCGGGAGACCCAGAAGTGGGTCGATGGAGACAGCACGTTCGTCAACGTGACGTGCTGGCGCTCGTTGGCCGACAACGTGTCCCGCTCGCTGGTGCAGGGCGACGCGGTCGTCGTGCACGGCCGGTTCTTCACCCGGGAGTACGAGCACAACGGTCAGCGCCGCAGCTCCTACGACATGGAGGCCTATGCGGTCGGGCCGGACCTCACGTGGGCGCGGGTGGAGTACGTGCGGACCAAGCGTGACCCGATCACCCACGAGATCGTCGACGCCGTTTCCGCTCCGGCCGACGACGATCTGCCGGAGCCCCGGGCGGATCTCGACGAGTCGGGGCTCGACGCGGAGCACGAACTAGCGGAGGCGGCCCGGTAGCCCGCGCCGGGGCGGTCACAGTCTCGTCGGCCGCACCCGGAGGCCCGCCTGGCCGCAGCCGCCCCCGCGGCTCCCGTGCTGACGGGTCGGGTCCCGAGCCCGGTCGACACCCCGACCTGCCGGCATCGGGCTGGCTGGAAGACTGTTCGGTGGATACGGTGCCGGCCGGGGCGTCGGTCGAACGACCCGCGGTGGAACAGCCGGCTCGCGGTGGCAGTTGATCCACCGGGACAGCTGGCCGCGCAGGGGCCGGCCAGGGTCAGTCCTGCGTCGGCGAGGCGGTCGGCACACGGGCACACGAACAGACGGGACACGCAACGCAGTGGCGCAACTCATCTACTCGATGCAGCGGGCACGCAAGGCGCACGGGGACAAGCTGATCCTCGACAACGTGACGCTGGCATTTCTGCCCGGCGCGAAGATCGGCGTCGTCGGGCCGAACGGCGCCGGTAAGTCGACGGTCTTGCGCATCATGGCCGGCAAGGAGGTGCCCTCCAATGGAGAGGCACGGCTGACCCCCGGATACAGCGTGGGCATGCTCGACCAGGAACCGGACCTGAACGAGGCCCTGGACGTCCGCGGCAACGTCGAGGAGGGCGTCGCCGAGATGCGCGACCTGCTGCGCCGCTTCGAGGACGTGAGCGCGGCGATGGGCGAACCGGACGCCGACTTCGACAAGCTGCTCACCGAGCAGGGCGACCTCATGGAGAAGATCGAGGCGGCCGACGGGTGGGAGCTGGACAGCCGGATCGACCAGGCCATGGACGCGCTGCGCTGCCCGCCCGGTGACGCGGACGTCAGCGTGCTGTCCGGTGGCGAGCGTCGCCGGGTCGCACTCTGCCGGCTCCTGCTGGAGCAGCCGGACCTGCTCCTGCTGGACGAGCCGACGAACCACCTCGATGCCGAGAGCGTGCTGTGGCTCGAGCAGCACCTGGCCGCGTACCAGGGCGCCGTCCTCGCCGTCACCCACGACCGGTACTTCCTGGACAACGTCGCGCAGTGGATCCTCGAGCTGGACCGCGGGCGAGCCTTCCCGTACGAGGGCAACTACTCGACGTACCTGGAGACCAAGTTCGCCCGGCTGAAGGTGGAGGGTCAGAAGGACGCCAAGCGGGCCAAGCGGCTGCGCGACGAGCTGGAGTGGGTCCGGCAGAACGCCAAGGGCAGGCAGGCCAAGAGCAAGTCGCGACTGGCCAGGTACGAGGAGATGGCCGCCGAGGCGGACAAGACCCGCAAGCTGGACTTCGACGAGATCCAGATCCCGCCCGGCCCGCGGCTGGGCAACGTCGTTGTGGACACCGAGGCCCTGAGCAAGGGTTTCGACGGCCGCTGCCTGATCGACGACCTGACGTTCGACCTGCCCAGGGGCGGCATCGTCGGGGTGATCGGTCCGAACGGCGCCGGCAAGACCACGCTGTTCAAGATGATCATCGGTGAGGAGAAGCCCGACAACGGCGACATCAGGGTCGGCGAGACGGTGCGCCTGTCCTACGTGGACCAGAGTCGCGGCGGCATCGACGGGTCGAAGTCGGTGTGGGAGGTCGTTTCCGACGGCCTGGACTACATCAAGGTCGGCAACGTCGAAATGCCGTCGCGGGCCTACATCAGCGCGTTCGGCTTCAAGGGACCGGACCAGCAGAAGCGGGCCGGGGTGCTCTCCGGCGGCGAGCGCAACCGGCTGAACCTCGCCCTCACCCTCAAGCAGGGCGGCAACCTGCTGCTGCTCGACGAGCCGACGAACGACCTGGACGTCGAGACGCTGTCCAGCCTGGAGAACGCGCTGCTGGAGTTCCCCGGCTGCGCCGTGGTGGTCAGCCACGACCGGTGGTTCCTGGACCGGATCGCTACCCACATCCTCGCCGCGGAGGACGACGGCCGGTGGGTCTGGTTCGAGGGCAACTTCGATGCCTACGAGAGGAACAAGGTCGAGCGGCTCGGCCCGGAGGCGGCCCGCCCGCACCGCACGACCTATCGTCGGTTGACCCGCGACTAGGGCTACGACGCCGCCCGTGGCCTTCCGGTACGACGTCGCAGTCCGCTGGTCCGACGAGGACCGGCTCGGCCACGTCAACAACTCCCGCTACCTGACGTTCACCGAGGACGCCCGGCTGGTCTGGCTGTCCGAGTCGCCGACTGGAGCCGGCGGGGTGATCCTGGCCCGCAGCGAGATCGATTTCCGGTTCCCCGTGCACTTCGTCACCGGCGGGCGGCTCGTGGTGGAGACCTCGGTGTGCTCGATCGGCCGCTCCAGCCTGCTGATCCGCCAGGACATCGTCTGGCCCGAGGATGCTGCCGGCGCCGGGGACGCGGTGGCCCGGACCCGCCACGTGCTGGTCTGCTACGACTACGTCCGCGGCGCGCCGCGCCCGTGGACCGATGTCGAGCGGGAATGGCTGTCCCGTTGGCAGGACGAGGAGGCAGCCTGATGGCTCGCCACACCTACCTGTGTCCGATGCGCTGGGCCGACATGGACGCCTACGGGCACATCAACAACACCGTCTACCTCGCCTACCTGGAGCAGGCTCGCGTCGACGTCTTCTTCACGAAGGCGCGTGGTCTGGGCGTGGAGAGCCTCAACGACGGCATCGTGGTCGCCGAGCACCAGATCCGCTACCGCCGGCCGATCTCCTACGGTCCGTTGCCGCTGCGCATCGAGCTCTGGGTCAGCAGCATCCGGGCGGCGGCGTACACCGCCGACTACGAGATCTGGGACGAGTCCGGCGAGGCCCCGCAGCTGGCGACCACGGCCCGATCGGTGCTCGCGCCCTTCGACATGAACGCGGGCCGGCTACGCCGGCTCACCGCGCCGGAGAAGGCGTTCCTCGAGGACTACCGGGACCACCGATGAACGAGCGCGAGAGGACGTCCGTCAGCACCGCTGAACCGCGGCTGCGCCTGGCCGGCCCGGAGCCCCTGACCGACTGTCAGACGCTGCTCGGCCGGTTGGTCGCAGCGGACCCGGCGGCCCTCGTCCGCCTGCAGGCCAGCGGGCCATCCGTGGCCGTGTGGGCCCAACCGCTCGGGGTGGTGGTGCGGCGAGACATCACCGGCACCCTCGACGTCGCGGATCGGACCGTGGCCGCGGCCGACCTGTGGCAACGCCTGCGGGGCAACCCGGCCGAGTTGCCGGCCGCCGACGACACCGCGTGGCGGGTCAGCCTGCCGCCGCGGACCGGCTGGGAGTTGCTGGACGAAGTCCCGGTCGAGGCGCTGCACCAGCTGGCCCTCGGGGCCGCCTCGCTGCTGCCCACCGCCCCCGATCCGGCCGGCCTCTACGACCAGACCGTGCTCACGGTCAGCTCCGCGGCCGGCGCGGTCTCGCTCCGGCTGCGGGTCGTGCTGGCCCTGGACCGCCTGGGGTTCCTGCCGGCCGACTCGACGGGCGAGGTGGCCCGGGTGGCCTGTACCCCGGCCTGGGCGCGGATCGCCACCCGGATCGGTACGGCGTACCAGCGGCGCGTGTCCGTCGGCCTCGGCCTGGGCTGAACCGCCGAATCAGCCGAGCCAGGCGGCGGTGTCCGTCGGCAGCCGTCCGTCGGACAGTTCGGCGCTGGCCAGCAGCACCGGTCCGCTCGGCAGCTCGACCGGCTCCGGTCCGAAGTTGACCACGCAGCGCAGGCCGCCGTCGTGGCCGAAGGCCACCACCGACGGACCGAGGTCCAGCCACTCGACCTCGTTGGCCGTGGCCACATGCTGGTGGCGCAGCGCCATCGCGTCCCTGTACAACCACAGCATCGAGGAGCGATCGGCCTCCTCGGCCTGCACGGTGAGGCGGGCCTAGTCCGCGGGCATCGGTAGCCACGTCGCCGTTCCCGTGCTGAAGCCGTACGGCGGGGTGTCTCCGCGCCAGGGCAACGGCACCCGCTCGGCGTCGCGACCGCGCTCACGATGTCCCGTCCGCTCCCACACCGGATCCTGCAGCGCCTCGTCGGGCAGGACCACGCTCGGCAGACCCAGCTCCTCGCCGTTGTACACGTAGGCGACGCCGGGCAGGCCCAGCAACAGCAGCGCCGCGGCCCGAGCGCGACGTTCACCCTCGGGCCCGGCCCCGTAGCGCGAGCGATGCCGGGGCCGGTCGTGATTGGACAGGACCCAGCAGGTGGGGGCGCCGACGTCTCGCAGGCTGGCGATGGACCGCTCGATCCCGTCGCGCGTCTGCGCGGCGTCCCACTCGGTGTCCATCAGCCGGAAGTTGAAGGCCAGGTGCAGCTCGTCCGGCCGGGCGTATCGGGCGAACCGCTCGTCGTCGGCGACCCAGATCTCGCCCACGGCCATCGCGCCCGGGTAGTCCTCCAGCGTGCGGCGCAGTCCCCGGTGCAGCGCGTGGACGCCTTCGTTGTCGAAGCGCGGATCCTCGGGCGTGCCGTAGTAGGTGGCCACCTTGGCCGTGTCGAGCAGGTACACCTCGC
>JACCSC010000518.1 GCA_013813215.1 Geodermatophilaceae bacterium
GTGCTTCTCCTACCGCCGGCACGACACCAGCGTGTCGGCGTGGCGGGCGGCTGACGGCAGCCGGTTCGCCGAGGAGCGAGCGTTCTTCCGGGCCGAGGCCGGGCGATTGACCACGCTCGGGTGGACCCGGGCCGCACGCGCCGCCCGGCGGCACGTGGCCTCCCGGATGAACGCACTGAGCCTGCTCCCGGCCGCGCTGGCCGGGCGACGGGGCGCCGCGGTCCGGACGCTGGCACGTCACGCCCTGCGCCCTTGAGCCGGCACGTCAGTTGTCGACCTTGGCGCGCTGCTCGCGCAGCAGGGTCCGCATCATGGCGGTGTCCGCGGGATCGGTGATCCCGCCGATGTCCACCGAGGCCAGGTACCCGCGCACCCGCACGTAGCAGCGCTGGTACAGCAGCGACGAACCCTCCTGCTGCGGAAAGTAGTAGCAGGGCGTGGTGGGCAACTCGGGCACGACGAACGCGGTCCGGTTGTCGAACTCGCCCTCCTCGATCGCCTTGAAGCCGAGGTAGGCCTCGTCGGCGTCCGGCAACGAGTCGAACTCGTAGACCACCATCTGGTAGGACAGGCCGTCCTGCTCCTCGCTCTGCTTGAGGTAGGAGCCGATGAAGTTGTTCTCGGTGAGCAGCCCTTCCTCGGTGTCCGGGGAGATCGCCACCCGCAGGTAGCTGGTCAACCCGTAGCTGCCGGACAGGTTCGTCAGCGCTGCAGGCGGGTCGAGGACCCGGCTCTCCAGGTTGAACGGGTCGGGGTCGAGCCCGGCCACCCGGTCCTGCGGGGTGGGCTGGAAGTCCGCGAGCAGCTCGCCCTGGGCCGCCATCACCGGCGCCGCGTCCGTCCGGGCCCGGTCGGAGTCGACATCGCTGTGGTAGGCGTAGCCCAGCATCCGGTTCACCGGGAGCATGACGTGCAGGTCCACGGCGCCGCCCTGCTTCCGGATCAGCGCCCGGGCCTCGGGCAGGTTCGGCAGTTCGGTCTCGGTGAAGCCCGCCACGGCCAGCGTGCCCAGCAGCGCGTCGGCGGCCGCCACCGCCGATGCGGGGTCGGACAGCTCGGCGACCATCATCGTCGTGACCCGGTCGGCACCGTCGGTCCGGCAGTACGTCCAGGCGGCCACGAACCCGTACTGCCGCAGGACCGACGCCGCGGTCCCGGGCACGAACAGACCGTTGTCCGCCTCGGTTTCGGCCGGGTCGACATACGGGCCGCTGGGTCCGCAGTTGTCGCTCAGCTCGGGCAGGACCCGGCCGACTAGCAACGTGGCACCGGCGAGGCGGTGTGCCTCCACGACGGTGCCCGGGCCGATGGGTGGCGCCGGGGTGGGGGTGGCCGTCGTCGTGGACGTCGACCCCGAGGCCGCGACTCCGGGCCGGCCTGACCTTCGATCTGCGCCGAACACGCCACGGGCAGCAACGCCAGGCAGCCCAACCGCACGGCGATGGACCGGCGCCCCGTCACGCGGGCACCCTAGCCGCCGACGGGGTCCGTGGAGCGCCGTCGGAGCAGCCGCGCCGGGACGAGCAGCGCCATGAGCACGAGCAAGGCGCCCGCGCTGACGAGGACACCCACATCCCGCCCCGGCGGCTCGTAGCTCAGCACGAGGTCGTGCTCACCGGCCTCGACGTACACCGCACCGAGCGCGTGGTCCGCGGCCACGATAGGTACGTCGGCGCCGTCGAGCTCAGCCGCCCAGCCGTCCTGGATGGCATCGGCCACCACGACGTAGCCGGCGCCCTGCGCGTCCACCTGGAGCCGGACCGTGTCCCCGGAGTCCTCGACCACCTGGATCGCCGCCGGTCGCCCGTCGCCGTCGGGACCCGCGTCGTTCAACACCACCGTGCCGGCCGGGATCTGTTGCTGTGCCACCTCGGCGAGCCGGTCGGCCTGGTCGGTGATGACCTCGGTCCGGTCGGCCCACCGGATCCTGGGCAGCGCGCCGGAGCGCTCCCATATGGTGACGCCGTCGGCGACCTCGACCAGTCGCAGCCCGTCGTCGGCCGGCCCGACGAGCAGCAGGCGCGGCGTCCCGCCATCCGCCGGGACGGACAACTCGCTGCTGCCCTCGACCGCGATCTCGACGGTCAGCGGACCGGGGCGCGTCCCGGCGTCCTCGGCGGCCAGCGGGACGTACACCTCCGACGGCGCGCGGGTACCGGGGATCGGTCGGCTGCCCCCGGCGATCAGATCGCCGTCGGCGTCGGTGAGCCGCACCGTGATCCGACCGGCCGGGCCGAACGGCGCCGCTGCGGCGGCCAGCGGCAGGCCGATGCCGCGCAGCGCCTGGGCCGGGACCTCCAGCCGCACCGGGTCGCCATTCTCGACCAAGAGGATGCCCGTGGCCGGTCCGCTGGCCACCGTGCGACCGGGGATCGGGAAGCGGTCGCCGGAGACGTAGTAGCGCACGGCCAGCCGGTCCAGGCCCGGGAGGCTGGCCAGGTCCGGCTGGCGGGGGGCCAGCGTGGTGATCGTCGGTGCGACGAACGTGTTCGGGTCGATGGCGGTGAGCAGCTCCCCCCACGTGCTGTTGGTGAAGCTGTGACCGCCGACGACGTTGATGCCGTAGACGCCCGTTGCGCTCGGGAACAGCACATCGGCGGTCTGCGCGATCCGGTACTCACCCATGTTCTCGGTGAGGAAGCGGAGTGCTGCGGTCTCCGGATAGAACTCAGCCCGCTCGCCGGTCGGCCAGAAGTTCTGCACGGCGGCGACGCCTTGGCCGGCCACCAGCAACGGGACGACGATCGCCGCGGCCAGCCGAGCCGGCCGCCAGCGGACCGCGGCGAGCACCAGCCCGCCGGCCACGACCGCCGCGGCGCAAGCCAGGACCACGTCCCGACGCACCTGGACGCCGAGCAGCGGGGTCTGCGCCCGATCGACGAGGTACCCGCCGGCGAGCAGGGCCAGCAGGCCGGCCGGCACGAGCACGGTCTCCAGCCGCGCCCGCCAGCCGCGCTCGCGGGCGGCACGCAGTACCGCGTCGAAGCCCAGGCCGGCCAGGGCCGCGACGCTGAACCCGAGCAGCGAGCGGATCCGGCCGACCGGGTTGCCTTCGAAGACCGGCACGGCGGCCAGCCAGTCGACCAGCGGTCCCTGGATGTAGATCAGCCACAGCGCCACGACGGACAGCGCCAGCAGGAAGCTCGTCGCACCGCGGGGGCGCGGCAGCCGGCCGATCCGCAGGACGGCGATCGCGGCCAGCAGGACCGCCACCGACCCGAGGTGCATGTTGATCTCGATCGGGTTGATCTCCCGGCTGAACGGCGAGTTCGGCCCGTACTGGTTGGCGAAGAAGGCCTGCGGGAAGACGGCGGTGGCGGCGTACTTCAGCGGCGTCGTGCTGAAGAACTGCTGCTCGCGGTAGGACAGGTCCAGCGTGCCGAGGTACCCGGCGAACGGGAGCAGCTGCACGGCCGTGAGCGCGAGGCCCAGCAGCACCGCGGCGCCGGTGGCCGCGGCGTCCCGGATCAGCTGCCACCAGCTGCGGCCGGACCGCTCGGCCAGCAGCCGGACGACGAGGTACGCCGCACCGGCGTACAGGGCCAGCCCGGTCACCGCCGGGAACCCCCCGAACACCAACCCGGCGACTGACACCGCGATCGGCACGAGCGCGCGCGCCGTACGCAGCTGGACGAACCGCTCCAACGCCCAGAACAGCAAGGGGATGAACGCCCCGACCCGGGTCTGCGGCCAGTTCACCCAGGCGACCATGTAGCCCGACGTCACGAAGACCATGCCGCCGACCAGGGCCGCGCCGGCCGAGCAGGACAGCCGTCGCAGGAACAACGCCGTGCCGGCGATGCCGGTGAGGATCGTCAGGAGTTGGGTGACGGCCGGGGCCAGCCACGTCGGCAGCAGCCAGTACGGCAGGCTCAGCGGGCTGAACAACGCGTAGGACGGCAGCGCCGCCAGCGGCGCACCGCCCGCGCTCCACGGCAACCAGAACGCGAGGTCGCCGTTGAAGAGGCGGCGGCGGAACTCGCTGTACGCCGGCAGCAGGCTGTCGAGGGTATCCCTCACGAAGATGCTGGCTACCGGCTCCTCGAGCGGGAAGGCGCGCGAGTAGGGCAGGAACAGCCGGAGCAGGTCCAACCCGGCGAAGACCTGCAGGCCGAGCAGCGATGGGCCGAGGGTGATCGCCAGGAAGGCCGCGATCCCTACGGCCGCGAAGAGCGTGGCCGGGTCCGGCCGCCGCCCGTGCTGCGCCCTGGACACCGGCTGCAGGGTAGCCGAGGATCACGGCAACGATCCGGGGGCGACGTGCGCGGCTGGACGCGAGTGATGGCCACGGCCGGGTGTCTGGCGCTCGCCCTGACCTGCGTCACGGCCGACTCGGCACCGCCGAGCATCCAACGCGATCCGTACGCCGCCCTGCGCGGGCTCCTGCTCGAGCCGTACGGCCTGGTGCCGCCGACCGTCCGCGTCGACGCCCCGGTCGAGCTGCCGGTTACGGCTCCGGCGTACCGGATCGAACCGCCGCGGACCGAGGACCTTCGCGCCCTGGCCGAGCGCTACGCCGGTGGCCCGGTCATCGAAGGCAAACCGGCCCGTTTTTCCGAGGATTCGACCGGCTTCGACACCGGCGACGGCTGGTTCAGCTACTACACCGAGGACCTGAACGGCGACACCTACGATCCCAACCAGTCCTGGACCTGGACCGACCGGCGGGCCTACGAGGAGGAGCTCTCAGCCGACCCACGGGGACGCGCCGAGGGGCCGTGCCCGGCCGGCTACCGGCTCGACGCGGACGATGTGCCGGCGTTCTTCGCCGGGCTCGGGTTCGAGGCGACGGTCAAGCCCTGGCTCCGCTACTGCTACGGCGAATTCACCTCGGTCGAGCTGGCCCTCACGCTCGACGGGCTCCCGCTGATCGGCGTTCATGCCTCGGCGCAGCTCGATGGCAACGGCAACCTGACCGCCGCGTTCGGGCCGCTCTGGCGGCTAACCCCGTTGGGTCACGTGCGCCTGGCCCCGGCCGAGGAGGTGGTCGGCCGGCTGCAACGTGGGCCGGGCCTCGTCCTCGGCGACTGCTACGACCCCGACTGCACGCTCAGGACACGCGGCGCGGCCATCGGCCTCGCCTACGCCACCACGGGCGGGCTCGGGGACGGCCACGATCACATCCCGGGCGGCATCGTGGACCGCCCGCCCAGCCAGGTCCTGGTCCCCGCGCTCCGGGTCCCGGGCGCCTCGGCCAACCCGCGGGCCACCCACCGCGGGGTGCTGGCCGTCTCCTCGGCCGTGCTGGTGGACGACCCCGGCCAAGGGGACGCGGCGGCGCTGGCTGACGCCGCACCGACGACCGCCGAGCGATCGCCGGCCTGCACGACCGGCGAAGGCGGGCTCACGATCTGCGCGTCGCGCCTACGCCCTGAGGCAGGCACGCCGGTCGTGCTCACCGTGTTCGGCGAGCGCTACGAACCGGTCGGCGCGGCCCGCTGCGACCCGCTGTTCTCCCTAGGCGCGGGCCGTGGCCCGCAGTCGTTCCGGTCCCGCTCCGGCACGCTGATCACGGCGCGGGTCGTCGCGACGTACGACGAGACGGGAAGCTACGCGATCACCGCCCGCGCCGCGTCGCGCTGCCGTGAGCCGTCCCCAGGAGGCGGGACCGAGCCGGAGTACGACTTCACGGTCGAGCTGACCGTCACGGTGACGTGACGACCGGTCGGGTCCGGCGCCGGGCGCCCCACCCGCCGAGGCCGGCGAGCAGCAGGTCGGCCAGGGTGAGCAGCACGCGCGAGGCGAGGGCGACCAGCAGCGCGGCGCCGGGATCGAGCACCGGAGCCAGCCCCAGCACGAGGACGCCCTCGCGGACGCCGGCCCCGGCCGGCGCGATGATGAACAGGAACCCCGCCACCCAGGCCAGGGCGAAGATGCCGACGGCCAGGGGCAGCGACGGCCCACAGCCGCAGGTCGAGGTCACGAGCACGTGCAGGTGCAGTCCGAACAGCACCCACGCTGCGGCCATCCAGGCCGTGGCGACGGCCATGCCGCGGGCGGAGCTGCGGGGCAGGTCGAGGTTGCGGCGCAGCAGGCGGGCCGCGAGGCGGATCAGGGCCTGCTGGACCGCCGGAACCAGCAGGGCGAGCAGCGGGATCGCCGCCAGGGCCGCCCAGCGGTACTCCGCCAGCACCGTGTCGGCGGCCAGCGGAAGGGTCACGATCGCGACACCGGTGCCGGTCACGGCGGCCAGGACCAGCATCAGCGTCGCCGCGGCCGCCGAGCTGGCCCGGCGCACACCGTAATCGCGGCCGAGTTCCATCTGCGCCAGGACCGGCCACAGCGAGCCCGGTAGGTACTTGCCGAGCTGTCCGAGGAAGAACACCCGACCCGCCGCCGCCAGCGGCAGCCGGGTGCCGAAGTCGGCCACCGCGGCCCGCCAGGCCAGCATGGTGAAGACCGTGGCGCCGAGCCCGGCGAGCAGGGAGCCCGCGATGGCCAGGCCCGACAGTCGGGACAGCGCCTGCCCGACCTCGTCGCGACGGAGCCACACGAACACGCCAGCCACGACGACCGCGGTGATGACGAACAGGACCGTCAGCACCTGGCGCAGTCGGGTGCTCACGTGGGCGAGGGTAGCCAGCGCCGGCCCGTACACTCCCCAGCCGTGCGGGTGTTGGCGTGGGGAACCTTCGATCCGCGCACCCACCCCCGGGCCGGCGTCCTGATCGAGGGCCTTCGGGCACACGGGGTCGAGGTCGAGGAGATTCGCCGCCCGCTCGGCCTGTCCACCGCCGACCGGGTCCGGTTGCTGCGCGAGCCCTGGCGGCTGCCGCTGCTGCTGGTCCGCGTGCTGCGGTGTTGGGCTTGGCTGGCTTGGCACGGGCGCCGGGCAACCCGCGCGGCCCCTGCGGACGCGGTGCTGGTCGGCTACCTCGGGCACTTCGACGTGCTGCTGGCCCGGTTGCTGTTCCCGAGGACGCAGATCGTGCACGACCTGCTGATCTTCGCTTCCGACACCGCGCGGGACCGCGGGGCGGGCGGCGTCCGGCAGTGGCTGCTGGGTCGGCTGGACCGGGTGGCGATCGCGGCCAGCGACGTCGTCGTCCTCGACACCGACGAGCACGCGGCGATGATGCCGCGGGATGCGGGGCACAAGGCGTGTGTGGTACGGGTCGGCGCACCGGCTGACTGGTTTACCGCGCGCGGCACGGTCAGTGACCGAGGTGGGCTGAGCGCGGTCTTCTTCGGCCTGTTCACCCCGCTTCAGGGTGCAAGGACGATCGGCGCCGCCGCAGGCCTGCTCGCGGGGGAGCCCCGCATCCGGCTGACCATGATCGGCTCCGGCCAGGACCTGGCCGCGACGCAGGCCGCAGCGGCCGCGAATCCGTCGGTGACCTGGCTGCCCTGGGTCGAGGCCCAGGATCTGCCCGCCGCGGTCGCCGAGCACGACGTCTGCCTCGGCATCTTCGCCCGCGACGGCAAAGGCAGCCGGGTCGTCCCCAACAAGGTGTTCCAGGGGGCCGCGGCGGGGTGCGCCCTCGTCACCGCGGACACACCGCCGCAGCGGCGGGCCCTCGGGGACGCGGCGGCGTACGTCCCTGCCGCGGACCCGGTCGCGCTCGCCGGGGTGCTGCGCCAGCTGGCCGACGACCCGCCGCGGCTGGCCGGGCTCCGGGCAGCCGCTGCTAGCGTGGCCGACCGGCAGTTCCGCGCGGCCGTTGTCGTCGAGCCGCTGCTGGCCCGGCTGCCCACCCGCGACTGATGCTGACTGTTTATGGAGGACCTCAGTGCCCGCTCCGGCCCTGACCCCGAACGCCTGGTTGCGGTACGACGTGGTCTCCCGACTGCTGCCCGCGGACGCCCGCACGATCCTGGAGATCGGGTGCGGGGGCGGCGGATTCGCCTCCCGGCTGGCCAGGGACCTCGACTACCTCGGGGTCGAGCCGGACGGGGACTCCTTCACCACCGCGAAGCAGCGGCTGGCCGAGCTGGGGCGCGGCGAGGTGCGGCACGGGTTGAGCTTCGACGTGGTCGAGCCTGAGCGCCGCTTCGATCTCGTGTGCGCCTTCGAGGTGCTCGAGCACTTGGCGGACGAGGAGGCCGCGGTGCGCGGCTTCGCCGGCCACCTCGTGCCGGGCGGGCACCTGCTGCTCAGTGTGCCGGCCTTCCAGGAGCGGTTCGGCCGGGCCGACGTGTATGCCGGTCACTTCCGCCGCTACTCCCCCGCGTCCATGACCGACCTGCTCACCCGGTGCGGGCTGACCGACGTGAAGGTCGTCGTGTACGGCGTACCGCTGGGCTATGTCCTCGAGCACGGGCGCAACTTCCTGCTCGGCCGCCGACTGGATCGGGACGCCCCGCAAGCCGGTGGCGCGTCGGACCACTTCACCCCGACGAAGACCGCGGCGCCCGAGGTCATGCAGGAGCGCACGGCCGGCAGCGGCCGGGTGCTGCAGCCCAAGGAGTGGATGGCCCCGCTCACGCAGGCCGGGACCGCGCCGTTCCGATTGGTCCAGCGCCTCTTTCCGACCAAGGGGACGGGCCTGGTCGCCCGCGGGAAGCTGCCGGCGTCCTAGCGGTTCCGCGCCGGGTGTCGGACGGTCTGCGTCCTCACTCAGCCCGGGAGCGGACGATCAGATCGGCGAGCAGGGCCATGGCGATGATGATCATTCCGGTCACGAACAGCAGTACGGCGTTCGTCGTGATCCGGAAGTCGTAACGGATCACGTCGACCACGCCCTTGATGAACCCGATGCCCAGACTGCCCAGCCCGAACGGCATGAGCACCTTGATGGGGTTGAAGTACATGACCATCCGCAGCACCTGCAGGATGTAACGGTAGGCGTCCTTGACGAAGTGGAACTTCGACGTGCCGGCCCGCTTGGCGTAGTCGATCGCGAGGTAGTCCACCGGGTGCTGGTTGGACAGGAACGACATCGTGATCGTGGTGACGCAGGAGAAGCCCGGCGGCAGCAGCCGCAGGTAGGGCAGCGCCACTACGCGCCGAAAGGCCCGCAGGCCGGAGTTGAGATCGGGGATCTTGGCCGCGGCCAGCCGTTCCGCCGTCTTGCGGATCAGCCATTTCGCCGGCACCCGCAGGACTTTGTGCGTGCCCTGCTCGCTCGTGCGCGCTCCGACGACCTGGTCGACGTCCGGGTGGGCTTGGAGGTACTCGACGAACTCGGGGATCCGCTCGTTGGGGTACGTCATGTCCGCATCGGTCCAGACCACGATCCGGCCGTAGGCCTCGGCGGTGCCGATCCGGCGCGCCGTGCCCGACCCGCCATTGGTCCGGAACGGCATCAGGCGCATCCGCGGATAGGCCGGAAGCGCCTGCTTGAGCACGTCCAGGGTGGCGTCGGTCGACTTGTCGTCGATCACGAGCAGCTCGTAGCTGTAGCCGCTGCCGTCCATCGCCGCCGTGATCCGCTCCAGCTCCGCGAGCACGTGGTCCTGCTCGTTGTAGCAGGGCAGCACCACCGTCACGTCGAGGCTGTTCGCGCCCGTCCCCGCGTGTCCGCTGGCGGTCAGGCTGAGGTGCGCGCCCCGCATCGTCGGCTGGACGGACTGTTCGGCTGTGGACACGTGCTGCTCCGACTCCGTAGCTCGGTCAGGCTCCGAGACGGAGCCCGTTGACCGGCCAGCCTAACGGCCGGACAAAGGCGGCTTCGGTGACTGACCGGTGTCAGTAGTCGCGCGTGACGCCCACACTGTCCGCGCCGCCCTGCGCGTCCCAGTTGCCCATGACTCCCGCATCGGTCGCCGTCCCGTAGTTGAAGACAGTCTCTGCAGGGCCGCCCGACAGGGCGTTGCGCAGGTAGAAGGTGACGCCCCGCCGGATCGCCACCGTGTCCCGACCTGAACCGGTCCAGTCCCCCGCCAGCGGCTGATCACCCGCGACGCCGTACGAGAACTGGTAGCTGGTGACCGGTGTCCGGTTGCTGTCGGACAGGTACCAGGTCGCCGCCCGGACGACGCCGATCGTCTCGTAGCCGTCGCCGTTCCAGTCCCCGACCACCGGCTGGTCTCCCGCTCGGCCGTAGTGGGTCGAGATCTCGGCGGGTCCACCGGTGTTCGTGTTCCGCAGCATGAGCGAGCCGCCGCGGTAGACCCCGATGGTGTCCACGCCGTCGGCGTTCCAGTCGCCGCAGATCGGGACGTCACCGGCCCGGCCGTAGGCGACGGTCAGGTTCGCCCCACCCGCGGAGTTGCTGTTGCGCAGGTGGAAGGTCCCGGCGCGGAACACTCCCGCGGTGTCGCTGCCGTTCCCGTCCCAGTCGCAGGCCAGGGGAACGTCGTCCTGCCGGCCGAAGCCGAAGCTGAGGTCCGCCGGGCCCCCGGCCAGGGCGTTGCGCAGGTGGAAAGTCGGCGTCGTCGGCGGGACCGGGGTGCCCGGGAAGCTGTACCAGTCCGAGAGGAGCCCCCAGTCCAGCCGGAACTCGTCGCCGGTCAGCTCCACGGTCCGCGATGATCCGACGATCCGTACCGTCCGGGCCCGCCCGCCGTCCTCGCCGAGCCCGTTGCGCGCGGTGACCTGAATCGAGGTCAGCGAGCCCACGCCATACGCCGACTGGATGCTGGAGACGGGGATCGAATCGGTCCAGTCGTGGTACGGCGAGGCCGCGTCTCCCGCGTCGGAAACGGCCGGGAAGTCCCCGCCCGCGGTGTGGCCGCCGGTCGAGCTGCTGAACTCGGCGCGGGCGATGGACCCGCCGGGGTAGACGATGACCCGATTCGCGGTGGCGCTGATGGCGGCGTCGGTGCGGGAGTCTTCCTGGCTGATGCGGTTCAGGCCGGCGCCGGAGTACACCTGGCACGAGGTCGTGTCGCAGGTCTTGGCGTAGTCGTAGCGGTTCTCCGAGTAGGCGTAGGAGCGGGCCGCCACCGCCTGCGCCCGCAACGCCGCCGCACCGCCGCTGTCGGCCCAGCTGGCCGGGCTCTCCTTCGGCACGACGGAGCGCAGGTAGTCCTCCATCAGCACCGAGTTCACCGTGCGCGGACTGCCGTCGGACTCCGCCAGCGACAGCGAGCCGCGGTACTGCGTCGTGCCGGAGGACGTGCAGAGCGCTAGCATCGCGGCCTGGTCGCTGCCCGGGCTGGGCACCGTCGAGGTCACGGTCGATGACGAGCGCACGCGGGGCGTCGCGTCGGCACCGGAGCAGCCGTACATTGGCGTGATGGTGAACTGCCCGTCGCTGCGCCGTTCGATCCGGGCAGCGGACCCGCCGGCGACGCGCACGTCGGCGACGGTGAAGTCACGGCCAGAGGTGACCACGAGGTTGCGCCCGTCCTGGGCCGTGAGCCGCACGGTGATCGTCGTGTTCGACTTCGAGCCGAGGTCGGTCCCGCCGTAGTAGTGGTTGACGATCTGCTCGTGCGACCAGCCGTGGTCCGTGGCGTAGCCGTAGGCACCCCACTGCCCCATCCCGCGGCCGTGCCCATAACCGTGTCCGGTCAACTGCACGCTGGACGTCGGGTACGCAGCCGGCTCGGCGCCCGGCGGGGCAGTCGGTTCGGCGGCTAGCGCATCTGCGGCCGCCGCGGCGTCAGGCGCCAGGTCCGCGTCCTGCGCCGTCGCCGGCAGCGCGGAGAGGACTCCTGCGACGAGGGCCGTGATGACGGCGAGTGGGAAGAGGCTTCGGCGCATGAGTTCCCCGGAGTCTGAAGTGGCCTTGGGACCGGCGTGGCGACAGTGACAGAAGGCACTATGACCTAACGTGAAGTGCTTGCCTACCCGTCCGCGGATCGGGGCTGTTACGAGCTTCCGCGCTCGGCGCGGATCCGGCGTACGACGTCGCGGACGGCCGCCCGCCAGTCCGGCAGCGCGGTGAGCCCCGCGGCCACCCAGTCGGTGTTGCTCAGGACCGAGTACGCCGGTCGGGGTGCGGCCCGGGACATCTCGGCGCTGGTCGCGGTCTGGACCCGGTCGGGATCCGCCCCGGCGACCTCGAACACCGCCCGAGCGAGGCCGTGCCATGTGGTGACGCCGCCGCCCGTGCAGTGGTAGATCCCCTCCGGCGCCGCCGAGTGGCCCAGTTCGACGAGGCCCCGGGCCAGGTGCGCGGACCAGGTCGGCGACCCGTGCTGATCGTCGACCACCTGCACGGTCTCCCGCTCGGTCTCCAGCCGGAGCATCGTGTCGACGAAGTTGCCCCCGTGGGTGCTGAACACCCACGCCGTACGCACGATCCGGGCCGGGGTAGGCCCGGCGAGGACCGCTGACTCACCCAACAGCTTCGACCTCCCGTACGCCGTGGCCGGGCTGGGTGGGTCCTCGGGGCGGTACGGCGTCCGGCTGGTGCCGTCGAAGACGTAGTCGGTCGACAGCTGCATTAACCGGGCCCGACCGGCCGCGGCCGCGCTGATCCAGCCGGGGGCGTGCCCGTTCACGACGGTGGCCAGGCCCTCGTCGGTCTCGGCCGCGTCGACGGCGGTGTACGCCGCGGCGTTCACGATGACGCCGTCCTCCCCGGCCTGCACCCAGTGCGTAATCCTCGCGCGGACCGCGGCCTCGTCGGTGAGGTCCAGCTCCCGGCGGGTCAGGCCGGTGACGTCCTCGCCGGCCAGCGCGCTCAGCAGGTCGCGGCCGAGCTGCCCGCCGGCCCCGGTGACCAGCCAGCGCATCATGCCTGGTTCTTCAGCGGTTCCCACCAGCTCCGATTGTCCCGGTACCACTGGACGGTCTCGGCCAGACCGTCCTCGAAGCCGACCCGCGGCTGGTAGCCCAGCGCGGCCAGCTTTCCGAAGTCCAGGGCGTAGCGCCGGTCGTGCCCGAGCCGGTCCTCGACGTAGTCGACCCGGTCCCAGCCGGCGTCGCAGGCCTCCAGCAGCAGCGCGGTCAGCTCCTTGTTCGTCAACTCCCGGCCACCGGCGATGTTGTAGAACTCCCCCGG
>JACCSC010000022.1 GCA_013813215.1 Geodermatophilaceae bacterium
GTCGGCCGGCCGCTGATCCTCGCCGTGGCCCGGCTGCACGAGCAGAAGGGGTTCGACGTCCTGCTGCCGGCGGCGGCTCGCTGGGCCGAACTCGACCCCATGCCGCTGGTCGTCGTCGCGGGCGAGGGGCCGCTGGAGCAGTCCCTGCGCACGCAGATCGCCGAGCTCGGCGCTCCGGTGCGGCTGCTCGGCCGGCGCAGCGACGTCGCCGACCTGCTCGGTGCGGCCGACCTCGTCGTACTGCCCTCGCGCTGGGAGGGCTGGCCGCTGGCCGCGCAGGAGGCGATCCGGGCCGGTGTTCCGCTGGTGGCGGCCGCCGTGGGCGGGTTGCCGGAGCTGGTCGGTCAGGGCGGTGTCCTGGTCCGACCCGGCGACGTCGACGCCCTGGACGCCGCGGTACGACGCCTGCTCCGCGACCCGGAGGCCCGGCAGGCGGTGACGGCCGCCGCGGGACGGCGCGCCGAGACGCTGCCCACCGAGCAGGACACCGTCGACCAGATCGCCTCCGTGTACGTCGAACTGCTGGGCCGACCGTGATCCGCGGTCTCCTCGCGGGCCTGCTCGCCGGCCTGGCCGTGCTCGCCCTGCCCCACGCGTCGGCCACGGCGGCCGAGGGTCCGGCGGCCGAGCACGTGGTGGTCGTCGGCGTACCGGGGCTGCGCTGGCAGGACGTGACCCCCGACGGGACGCCGCAGCTGTGGGATGCCGCCGGGGACGGCAGCATCGGCGCGCTCACCGTGCGCGCCGCCCGCTCCACCACCTGCGTCCTCGACGGCTGGGTGACCCTCGGCGCCGGCAACCGGGCGCGCTTCGTCGAGCCCCCGCTGCCGCTGGACGAGCAGCCGGCCCCCGACACCGAGCTACCCGGTGCCACCCCGGAGGGCCTGCGCGGCTGCTTCCCGCAGGAGGGCGGGGTCAACCTCAGTGCCGTGGTGGACGCGCTGGACGCCTCGCCCGGCGCGACCGACGACAGCGTGTACGGCGCTCAACCCGGCGCGCTCGGGGCCGCCGTCGAGTGCGCCGTCGGTGTCGGCCGCGGCCCGGTCCTGGCCCTGCACCGGGCGGGTTCCGAGGTGGCCATGGTCCCGACGCCGCCGACGACGGCGATGGCCTGGCGCGAGCTCGTCAGCCAGTGTCCGCTCACCGTCGTCTCCCTGCCCGAGCTGGTGACCGCGCCGGACCGGGCCGATGCGCTCGCCGCCCTCGACCAGCGGCTCGGGCTGCTCCGGCTCGGGCTGCCGGGCGACACCGACCTGATCGTGGTCGGTTCCGCGGAGACCGGGCTGGACTCCAGCTCGCTGCACGTCGCGATCGAGGTCGGCCCCGGCATCGAGGCCGGGTACCTGAGTTCCGCGAGCACCCAGCGCACGCCGTTCGTCCAGCTCATCGACGTCGCGCCGACAGCGCTGGCCAGGCTGGGCCTCCCGGCCCCGGCCTCCATGGTCGGCCAGCCGCTACTGCCCGGCCAGCCCCGCCCCGACGACCTCGGCGAGGCGGTCGCCGGCCTGGTGGACGTCGACGTGGCCGCCCGGGCGCAGGGTCAGGTCACCGCACCGTTCTTCACCGCGTGGGTGGTCGTCATGGCGGCGGGGTGCCTGTCGGGTCTGCTCGGTCTGCGGGCCGGGCGGACGGCCCCCGTCCGGGTGCTCGGCGTCGTCACGTCCACGCTGCCCGCGGCGACCTTCCTGGCCAACCTGCTGCCGTGGTGGCGGGCCGCCGAGCCGGCCCTGGCCCTGGCCGGGACGGTGGCCGTCGTCATGGCGATGCTCTCGGCCGTGGCCCTGGGGGGGCCGTGGCGGGCCGCCCGGCTCGGTCCGGCGGAGGCCGTAGCGATGCTCACCTTCGCCACGCTGGCGGCCGACGTGCTGGTCCTCGGTGCGCGGCTGCAGCTGTCCAGTGTGCTCGGCTACAACCCGATAGTGGCCGGTCGGTTCACCGGCTTCGGGAACATTCCCTTCGGCCTGTACGCCGCCAGCGCGCTGCTCGTCACCGCGCTGCTCGTGCGGGCCGCCCCGCCGGCCCGGCGGCGGCTGGTGCTGATCGGCGCGGCGGTCGTGGTCGTCGTCATCGACGGGGCGCCCGGGCTGGGCAGCGACTTCGGCGGGGTGCTGGCCCTGGTTCCGGCGTTCATCGTCTTCGGCCTGCTGATGTTCGGTATCCGGCCGTCGCCGGTCAAGCTCCTGCTGGCCGGGCTGGGCGGCGCGGTCGTCGTGATGGGCATCGCCACCGTCGACTACCTCCGCCCGCCGACCGAGCAGACCCACCTGGGGCGCTTCGTGGGACAACTGCTGGACGGTTCGGCCGGGACGATCGTGTCGCGCAAGGCCTCGGCGAACCTCAACATCCTGACCAGCAGCCCCCTGAGCCTGCTCGTCCCGCTCTTCGCGTTCACGCTGTGGTTCCTGTTGCGCCGGGGCGGCCCGTTGGCCTGGCTGCGTGAGGATGCGGTGCTGCGGGCCGGCCTGATCGCACTGGCCCTCGCCGAGCTGATCGGCTTCGTGGTCAACGATTCCGGGGTCGCCGTCCCGGTGGCCGGCGGCTGGCTCGTCGTACCGCTGGCCCTGTCCGTCGCCGCCACGTCGATCCGCCACGCCGACACCGCGCCGGAGGAATGCGAAGCCGACACCGCGCCGCCCGGGCCCGATGCCCCGGAACCGCGGCCGGCAGGTGTTACCGTGAACTCCCGTGACGGAGCAGGTCGGACAGACTGAGACCAGCCCCCGGGCGGAGCGGACTCGATGAACACGAGCTACGTCTTCGTCACCGGTGGGGTCGCATCGTCCCTGGGCAAGGGACTGACCGCCAGCAGCTTGGGCAGCCTGCTCAAGGCGCGGGGCCTGCGGGTCACCATGCAGAAGCTGGACCCGTACCTCAACGTCGATCCCGGGACGATGAACCCGTTCCAGCACGGCGAGGTTTTCGTGACCAGCGACGGGGCGGAGACCGACCTCGACATCGGGCACTACGAGCGGTTCCTGGACACCGAGCTGGCCGGGTCGGCCAACGTCACGACCGGCCAGGTCTACTCCACGGTGATCGCCAAGGAGCGGCGCGGGGAGTACCTCGGGGACACTGTCCAGGTCATCCCGCACATCACGAACGAGATCAAGGAGCGGGTGCTCGCGGTCGCCGCGGGCGGCGGTGTGGACGTCGTGATCACCGAAGTCGGCGGCACGGTCGGCGACATCGAGTCGCTTCCTTTCCTCGAGGCGATCCGCCAGGTCCGCCACGACGTCGGCCGCGAGCGCTGCTTCTTCCTGCACGTGTCCCTGGTGCCCTACCTGGCGCCGAGCGGGGAGCTGAAGACCAAGCCGACCCAGCACTCGGTGGCCGCGCTGCGCAACATCGGTATCCAACCCGACGCGGTGGTCTGCCGCTCGGACCGGCCGATCCCCGATGCGCTCAAACGCAAGATCTCGCTCATGTGCGACGTGGACGCCGACGCGGTGGTGTCCGCCGCGGACGCCGAGTCGATCTACGACATCCCGAAGGTTCTGCACCGGGAGGGGCTGGACGCCTACGTCGTTCGCCGCCTCGGCCTGCCCTTCCGCGATGTGGACTGGACCGCGTGGGGTGACCTGCTGAACCGGGTCCACCGGCCCAAGCGCAGCGTGACGATCGGCCTGGTCGGCAAGTACGTCGACCTGCCCGACGCCTACCTGTCGGTGATCGAGGCGGTCCGGGCCGGTGGCTTCGCCCACCACTGCCGGGTGGACATCCGCTGGGTCACCTCCGACGACTGCGAGACCAGCGCCGGGCGGCAGGAGGCGTTGTCCGACCTGGACGGCGTGGTGATCCCCGGCGGGTTCGGCGTACGCGGCATCGAGGGCAAGGTGGCCGCGATCCGCTACGCGCGCACCAACGGGATCCCGGTGCTGGGGCTCTGCCTGGGCCTGCAGTGCATGGTCATCGAGGTGGCCCGGAGCCTCGGCGGGCTGGAGCAGGCGAACTCCGCCGAGTTCGACCCGGGCACCCCACACCCGGTGATCGCCACGATGGCCGACCAGCGCGACGTCATCGCGGGGGAGCGGGACATGGGCGGCACGATGCGCCTGGGTGCCTACCCGGCGGAGCTGGCCAAGGGTTCGCTGGTGGCGGCGGCGTACGGGGAGACGAAGGTCGAGGAGCGGCACCGGCACCGGTACGAGGTCAACAACGACTACCGGGAGGCCCTGGAGGAGGCAGGGCTGGTGTTCTCCGGGCTGTCTCCGGACGGTCTCCTGGTGGAGTACGCCGAACTGTCCCGCGAGCTGCACCCGTTCTTCGTCGGTACCCAGGCGCACCCGGAGTTCACCTCTCGCCCGACCCGACCGAACCCGCTGTTCGCCCAGTTCATCCGGGCTGCGATCGACTACGCCGAGGCCGCCCGGCTGCCGATCTCGTGACGGGGTATCAGATCGAGGGCTCCGAGGAGATCTACGCCGGGAAGATCTTCAGTCTGCGCAGGGACACCGTGCGGATGCCCGACGGGCAGGTTGCACTCCGCGAG
>JACCSC010000031.1 GCA_013813215.1 Geodermatophilaceae bacterium
CTCGCGCCTGGCGACGACGTGCACGGCCTGCTCGCCGCCACGGTGCCGCGGGCAGCCGCCTTCGGCGTCGCGGGTGGCGACGGCACGGTGGCCACGGTCGCGGTGACCGCCCTGGAGTACCAACTGCCGCTCGCCGTCATCCCGGCCGGCACCCTCAACCACTTCGCCCGTGACGTCGGCATCACCGTCACCGCCGACGCCGCCGGCGCGGTCGAGCAGGGCACGGCGGTCCTGGTGGACGTGGCAACCGTCGGCGGCACACCGTTCCTCAACACAGCGAGCATCGGCAGCTACCCGCAGATGGTGGCCCGCCGGGAGGCGCTGGAGCCCAGATTCGGCAAGTGGCCGGCGCTGTTCCTCGCCGCGCTGTCCGTCCTGCGGACGCAGCAACCCCTGCACCTCGAGCTCAACGGCCGCCCGGCCAAGGTGTGGATCCTGTTCATCGGCAACTGCGCCTACACCCCGCGCGGGCTCTCGCCGGCCTGGCGGCCGCGACTCGACGACGGCCTGCTCGACGTCCAGTACCTGCGCGCGGACAAGAAGTTCAGTCGGACCCGGCTGGCCCTCGCCGCCCTGGCGGGGGTCACCGACAAGAGCCGGATGTACCAGCAGCTCGAGGTCCGCGAGCTGACCGTGCGCTCGCTGGACGGTCCGGTCCGGGTGGCCCGCGACGGCGAACAGGGCGAGCGGGCAGCGGAGTTCCACTTCACCAAGGCGGCCAGCCGGTTGGTGGTGTACCGCCCACAAGACCCCGTCCGGTGACCTCCCCGGGGCTTCGACTGGACTCGGCCCAGGGGCGGTGGCTGCTGGCCGCGACCGTGCTCGGCTCCAGCCTGGCGATGCTGGACGCGACGGTCGTCAACGTCGCCCTGGGCCGGATCGGGACCGAACTGGACGCCGGCTTCGCCGGGCTGCAGTGGACGCTCAACGGGTACACGTTGACGCTGGCGTCGTTCATCCTGCTCGGCGGCTCGTTGGGCGACCGGCTCGGCCGGCGGCGCATCTTCGTCTTCGGCACGGTCTGGTTCGCCGTGGCCTCGCTGCTGTGCGGCATCGCGCCGAACGTCGAACTGCTGGTGCTCGCGCGGGCGCTGCAGGGCGTCGGTGGGGCGCTGCTCACGCCCGGCAGCCTGGCGATCATCTCCGCCTCCCTGCACCCGGACGACCGGGCCCGCGCGATCGGCGCCTGGTCAGGGCTGGGCGGGCTGGCCGCCGCCGTCGGGCCCTTCCTCGGCGGCTACCTGATCGACGTGTGGTCCTGGCGGCTGATCTTCCTTATCAACCTGCCGTTGGCCGCGGTGGTCGTGGTCGTCGCCGTGCGCTACGTCCCCGAGACCGTCGACCCGGAGGCCAGTCCACGGCTGGACCTGGCCGGCTGCGTCCTGGGGGCGCTGGGGCTAGCCGGGCTGACGTACGCCCTCATCGCCGTGGGCGACATGGGCTGGACGGCACTGACCGTCGTGACCGGAGCCGTGGGTGTCCTCAGCCTGGCCGGTTTCCTGGTGGTCGAACGGCGCAGCGATCACCCGCTCGTCCCGTTGGACCTGTTCGCCTCGTTGCAGTTCACGGCGGCCAACCTGGTGACGTTCGTCGTCTACGGCGCGATGGGCGGGCTGTTCTTCCTTTTGGTTCTTGACCTGCAGGTGGTCGCCGGGTTCAGTCCGCTGGTCTCCGGTACGGCGTTGCTGCCCATCACCGTGCTCATGCTGTTCCTGTCCAGCCGGGCGGGAGCGGTGGCCCAGCGGATCGGGCCGCGGCTGCCGATGACGGTGGGCCCGCTGGTCTGCGCGGGCGGCGTCCTGCTCATGTTGCGGATCGGCCGCGATACGTCGTACGTCCTCGACGTGCTGCCGGCGGTCACGCTGTTCGGGCTGGGGCTTGCGATCACCGTGGCGCCGCTGACGGCGACCGTGCTGGCCAGCGCGGCCGACCGGCACGCCGGGGTGGCCTCGGGGGTGAACAACGCGGTGGCCCGGGCGGCCGGCCTGATGGCGGTTGCGGTGCTGCCGGCGATCGCCGGCCTGTCTGGCGAGGACTACCAGCGGCCGGACAGCTTCGCCGACGGGTTCACCATCGTGCTCTGGATCTGTGCCGCCCTGCTCGCGATCGGCGGCGTACTGTCCGCGCTGACTATCGACCGGCGGCTGCACCAGGTCGAGCCGGCCCGACCTCGCTCGCACTGTGCCGTGGACTCCCCGCCCCTGCACGTCAAGTCCTGAGTCACCTTCGTACGGCGGCCGCTACGGGGCGCCGATACGGTGGCGGCAAGCCCTACCCGTGCTGCTGCTCCTGACCCGAGGGGATTCCCATGCTCGTGCGCCGCCTCGCCCGCCCGATGATCGCCGCCATCTTCGTCAGCGGTGGCATCTCCGCTCTGCGCAACCCGAAGCAGCACGCCGAGGTGGCCACGCCGGTGCCGGAGCAGACGGCCCGCGCGCTGCCGTTCAACCTCCCGAGTGATCCGCAGCAGTTGGTCAAGATCGACGCGGCGGTCAAGGTCGGCGCGGGCACCCTGTTCGCGTTCAACCGCTTCCCCCGACTGGCCGCGCTCGCACTGGCCGGCAGCCTCGTGCCGACCACCATGGCCGCGCACCGGTTCTGGGAGGAGCACGATCCGGGCGCGCGCGAGCAGCAGCAGATCCACTTCTTCAAGAACCTGGGGCTGCTCGGCGGGTTGATGCTGGCCGCGGTCGACACCGAGGGCAGGCCGTCGGTGGCCTGGCGGGCCCGGCGCGGCGTACGCAGCGTGGCCGATTCGACCCGGAGCGCGGCCGGAACCGCCGCCCACGCGGTGGCCGACGTCAGCCCGTTCTGATTTCTCGCCCCCCGAGGGGGGGGTGACACGAAGTCGTGATCTGAACACTGCGCGTGTCGCTGTTGTTCGTGTGGCCACTGGTGTATCTGGGCCTCGTGGTGCACAGTAAGCCCCGTGCATCGAAGGCTTACCCGCCAGCGGGCCGAAATTCCGGCGTTTTCCGCTAGCCGCATCGGCTCGGATCGGGCGGCGTACGGCTGGATCATCGGTCTGGTCACCGCCCTGTTGCTGGCCCTGAGTCCGGCCGCGGCCTGGTCCGAGGACCCACCGCCGAATCCGACCGATGAGCAGATCGACCAGGCGCAGGCCAGCCGCGACGCGCAGGCGGCCGAGGTCGGGCGACTGAGCGGACTCGTGGCCAACGCCGAGGGCGAGATCGGCCGGCTGCAGATCGAGGTCGAGAACGCCTCCTCGGCGTACATCCAGGCCGAAGCCGAACTGCAGCAGGCGCAGGTCAGCGCGGAGCAGACCGCGCAGGCCGTCCAGACGGCGGCCGAGGCCGTCGATCAGGCCCAGGCCGATCTGGCGCTGTTCGCCCGCAACAGCTACATCCAGGGCAGCACGCTGGACAATTCCTTCATCCTCCTGGACTCCAATGGTCCGGCCGACCTGGTCGAACGGGCCGGGCTGCTCGACTCGCTGTCCAGTAGCCACCTCGACGTGGTCTCGCAGATGGAACTGGCCAGGGTCGGCAAGGCCAACGCCGACTCCGCGCAGCGCCAGGCGGTACTCCAGCGGGAAGCCGCCGAGCGCGCCGCCGAGCAGGCCTTGCAGCAGGCCGAGGTCACGCTGTCCACGTCGCAGAGCCGGCTCACGGCACTGCAGACGGAGAAGGCCGGCTACGAGCAGCAGTTGCAGCAGGCCCAGGAGGCGCTGCTCGGCGTCGAGGGCGCCCGCCGGGCCTACGAGGACTACCAGGCCCGCAAGGCGGCGGAGGAAGCCAGGCTGCGCGAAGAACGAGAGGAGGCGGCCCGCGAGGCCGCCCGCCGCGAAGCCGAGGAACAGCGCCGGCGCGACGCCGCGCCGCCTCCCGCACCGCCCCCGCCCCCGCCCCCGTCCAACGTCGTCGGTGGCGGCAG
>JACCSC010000037.1 GCA_013813215.1 Geodermatophilaceae bacterium
CCGGCGCCGGCGCCGGCGCTTGGTGCCCGTGCCCTCGCCGTCGTCCTCGGCGTCCGGGCTCTGCTCGTCATCTCCGCCGGGATCGGTGGCCGGGGTGGCCGGCGTCACCGTCGAGTCCGGACCGGACTCCACGTCTTCGCCCTCCCCGCGGGCCTTACCCCGGCCCCGGCGGCCGCGGCGGCGGCGGCGCGGACCACCGGTCTCGCTGTCGTCGGCGTCACCGGCCGGCTGGACCTCATCGGTCACCTCGCCATCGGCGGTGACGTCTTCGGTGGTGGTTTCGGCGGGGCTGTCGGTCTGGGCCGGACGCCGGCGGCCCCGAGAACGGCTCGGGGCGCCCTCTGTGGGGGCACCGGCCTCAGGCGAGGCAGGGGCTTGCTGGCCGGCGATTGGAGCTGCGTCTTCGGCGGGTACGCCGTCCGGGGTCGACTTGGTCCGGCGACCGCGGCGTGGCGGGGCTGGTTCGGCGTCGGTCGGTGGCACGAACATGACAGCGGGCGCGGCCATGGCCGGAGCGGGTGCGGCGGTCGGGGCCGCCGGCGCCTCCTGGGCCAGGCTGCTGAAGACGTCGGAGCCGGTCGCCTTGGCCCGACGGGTGCGCTTGACCGGAGCGGTCTGGTCGTCGGTGGGCGCAGCCTCCGCTGCGGGGGCTGCCGCTTTCCGGGCGGCGCCGGTCCTGCTGGCGGACCGGTTCCGGCTCGCCTTCGTGGCCGGCGCGGCGGCCTCGGCGGCGGGATCGACCACCTCGGCGATGTCCGACTGGGTCGCCTCGGTAGCGCTCGTGACCGCCTTGGTGGCCTTGGTGGCCTTGGTGGCCTTGGTGGCCTTGGTGGCCTTGGTGGCCTTGGTCGCTCGTGCGGCCTTCGCCGCGGCCGGCGTGCCGACCGGAGGCGCCGCCTCCGGAGTGACGTCGCCTGGCGGAGCGGCGAGCAGGGCGGCTTGTCGGCTCGCCGCGGCGTTCAGGTCCTCCTGGTCCGTACTCGAGGTCCGGGCGGCCTTGCGGACCCGCTTGGCCGGCCCGGCCTCGACGGCCGGTGGGGCGGTCGAAACCTCGGCCGTTGGGCCCTCGTTCGGGATGGCGGTGGATGAGGGAGTCTCAGCCGCAGCCTTGCTGGCGCGCCGTACGCGCGGCGCCCGTGCCGCTGGCGGCGACTCGGGCTCCGGCGGTGAGTCGGGCTCCGCCGCGGTAGTGGCGGCCGCCTTCGTGGCGGCGGTGCTGCGTCGCGTGCGCCGTACGACGGGGGCGTGCGGCGAGGCACCCGGCTGGTCCTCGGCGGTGGTGGCGCTGGGTTCGTTTCCGGTCTGCTCGGAGTCGAGCATGAATCTCCATTCGGCCCCGACGGACGCGCCTTACGTGGCGCGCCCCGCCGGGGCACGTTCTGGCGAGTTCGGCGGTGGGCGCAAGGCCCGAATCGCCTACCCGCGAAGTCTCGGGTGGCCCGGGGTGGGGGATACCCACCCCGGCCGTGGCGACGTCGTTCGAGTCGTGGCGCCGCGGCGTACCGGCGTCCTCCCTGGCAGCGAGGGTCGCCGTGCGCCGGCGCCACCGGCTCGTGCGCGGTCCGACCTCGTCACAGCCGTCTGCGGGCGTTCGGCGGAGGCCGAACGTGGGTTCCGCAGCAGGCGACGGTGGGCCGAGCCGCATGTCGTCGGGTCGTCCGGCAGCGACTGCTGCTGTCCGACCGCCTCCGAGTATCGCACAGCGCACTGCTGCGCAGCCGGACGCGTCACCAGCACCGGCCTGATCGACGCCGGGCTCAGCCCCGGTCGTCGGCCAGCGGATCGCTCAACGACCCATCCGCCAGCAGCCGGCCCTGGGCGAGCCGGGTGACCTGCGGGGGGAGCGACGGCTCCAGCCCGGCGACGTGCCGCAGCCCGGCGAGTACGTCGTCCGGGCGCACCGCTGGTGTCGTGAGGCGGACAACCAGGTCCACCGTCGTTCCCCCGGCCAGCAGCGTCACGACGGCGGCGCGGGCGTCGATCGTCCGGTTGCCGTTCTTCGTCATCCGCTGCACCGCAACGGCGTCGGCGGCCAGGAACGCGGCGACCGCGCCCGCCACGGCCTCCGAGTCCAGGCCCGCCAGCTCGATGCGCCAGTGGCTGGCCTCGATCCGCTCCGCGAACCCGCCGGTCATTGCCGGCACGGCCTCCTCGATGTCCAGCCCCGCGGGCAGGCAGGCGTCCAAGGCCGCCCGGACCGCCTCCGGATCACGGTGCTCGGCCAGCCCGATCTCGAGGTACTCGGCCTCGCTGGCCACGCCGGTCGGTGCCGCCCCGAGGTAGGAGATCTTCGGGTGCGGCGAGAAGCCGGCCGAGTAGCCCATCGGGACCTCGGCGCGGCGCAGCGCCCGCTCGAAGGCACGGGCGAAATCGCGGTGCGAGGTGAAGCGCAGCCGGCCGCGCTTGGCGTAGCGCAGCCGCAGCCGCTGGACGACCGGCGGCGGCGGCGGGCCGTCCGGCTCGCGCTGTCTCGACTGCCGCCGGGGCGTTGCCGGAACGCTCACCGCGCGGCGGCGACAGGGCTGAGCGGCAGCATCGTCCGTCCGGTCGGGCCGATCTGGGTCGCCGTGCCGAGGTCCGGGCAGACCCCGCAGTCGTAGCAGGGGGTCCAGCGGCAGTCGTCGACCTCGATCTCGCTGAGCGCGTCCTGCCAGTCCTCCCAGAGCCACTCCCGGTCCAAGCCCGCGTCGAGGTGGTCCCAGGCCAGGACTTCGGACTCGGCCCGTTCGCGGGTGGTGTACCAGTCGAGGTCGACGCCGTACGCCGGGAGCACGTCGGTGCACGCCGCCAGCCAGCGGTCGTAGGAGAAGTGCTCGCTCCAGCCGTCGAACCGTCCGCCGGTGCGCCAGACCCGCTCGATCACCGCGCCGACCCGGCGGTCGCCGCGGGACAGCAGGCCTTCGATGATGCCCGGCTTGCCGTCGTGGTACCGCATACCTATCGCGCGCCCGAGGGATCGGTCGGAGTTGATCGCGGCGCGCAGCAGCCGCAACCGGGCGTCGATGGTGTCGGCGGTGGCCTGCCCGGCCCACTGGAAGGGCGTGTGCGGCTTGGGCACGAACCCACCGATCGAGACGGTGCAACGGATGTCGCGATGCCCGGCGGCCGCGCGCCCGGCCCGGATGACGTCCTTGGCCAGCTCGGCGATCTCCAGCACGTCCTCGTCGGTCTCGGTGGGCAGGCCGCACATGAAGTACAACTTCACCTGCCGCCAGCCGGCGGCGTACGCGGTGCTGACGGTGCGGATCAGGTCCTCCTTGCTGACCATCTTGTTGATCACCGCCCGCAGCCGTTCGCTGCCGCCCTCGGGGGCGAAGGTCAGGCCGGAGCGGCGGCCGTTGCGGGACAGCTCCTTGGCCAGCGTCACGTTGAACGCGTCCACCCGCGTCGAGGGCAGCGACAGCGAGGTGTTCGTACCCTGGTAGCGGTCGGCGAGGCCCTTGGCGATCTCGCCGATCTCGGAGTGGTCGGCGCTGGACAGCGACAGCAGGCCAACCTCCTCGAAGCCGGTCGCGGTCAGGCCGCGTTGCACCATCTCGCCGACCCCGGTGATCGAGCGCTCCCGCACCGGTCGGGTGATCATCCCGGCCTGGCAGAACCGGCAGCCCCGCGTACAGCCGCGGAAAATCTCCACGCTCATCCGCTCGTGCACGCTCTCGGCCAGCGGGACGAGGGGCTGCTTGGGGTAGGGCCAGGCGTCCAGGTCCATCACAGTGCGCTTGCTGACTCGGGCCGGTACGCCGGAGCGGTTCGGCGTCACGTGGGCCAGCGTGCCGTCGGGCCGGTACGCGACGTCGTAGAAGCTCGGGACGTAGACGCCGTCGACACCGGCCAGCCGCTCCAGTAGGCCGAGGCGGCCGCCGGGCCGGCCCTCCCCCTTCCAGGCCGCGACGACGTCGGTCATCTCCAGCACGGCCTGCTCGCCGTCGCCCAGCACCGCCACGTCGACGAAGGTGGCGATCGGCTCCGGGTTGAACGCCGCGTGCCCGCCGGCCACGACGACCGGGTGGTCGAGGGTGCGGTCGGCGGCGTGTAGCGGGATGCCCGCGAGGTCGAGGGCTTCCAGCAGGTTGGTGTAGCCGAGTTCGGTGGCGAAACTGACCCCGAGCAGATCGAAGGCGGCCACCGGGCGGTGCGCCTCGACGGTGAACTGACCGATGCCGTGCTCGCGCATCAAGGCGGCGAGGTCGGGCCAGACGGCGTACGTCCGCTCGGCGAGGGCGTCTGGGCGCTCGTTGAGCACCTCGTAAAGGATCATCACGCCCTGGTTGGGCAGGCCCACCTCGTAGGCGTCGGGGTACATCAGCGCCCAGTGCACGCTGACCGCGTCCCAGTCCTTGACGGTGGCGTTCAACTCGCCCCCGACGTACTGGATCGGCTTGGCCACCCGTGGCAGCAGGGTCTCCAGCCGGGGGAACAGGGAATCCGGGGCAGCATCCATCGCCGGTCCAGGGTAGTGCTTGTTACCGGAGCAGCAGTTTCTCCAGCCGTCCGGCGGCGACCCGCAGCCCGAGCAGGCCCATGACCGCGAGATAGGCGACGTGGACGACCAGCGAGGCGTCGACCAGGCCGATGGTGAGGCCGCGGACCAGCTCGACGGCGTGGTACAGCGGCGTGCAGGCCACCACCCACTGCAGCGGCTCGGGGTACGTCGACAGCGGGTAGAACGTCGTCGCGAACAGGAACATCGGCATCACGGCCAGGTTGACGAAACTGAAGTCCTGCCAACCACGCATGTAGGTGGTGGCCGCCATCCCGACCGCGGCGAAGGCGAAGCCGATCAGCAGGCAGGCGGGCAGGGCGAGCAGCGCCCAGGGCGAGGCGACGAGACCGAGGGCCAGCATCACCAGGAGGAAGGCCGCGGAGTAGAACATGCCCCGCAGCAACGCCCAGGTGATCTCCCCCGCCGCCGTGTCGGCTGCCGACATCGGCGTCGACAGGATCGCGTCGTAGGTCTTGGCGTACTTCAACTTGAAGAAGATGTTGAACGTCGAGTCGTAGACCGCACCGTTCATCGCCGAGGAGGCGAGTAGGCCGGGCGCCACGAAGACGGTGTAGTCCAGCAGCTGGCCGTCCACGGTGACGGTGCCGACGAGCGCGCCGATGCCGATCCCGATCGAGAGCAGGTAGAACAGCGGCTCGAAGAAGCCGGAGACGATGATCAGCCAGGTGTGCCGGGTGATCAGCCACGTGCGCTCGACCAGGTACCCGGCCCGCCGGGGGCTGATCGGCGGGAGCGCGATGACGCGGGCCAGCAGGCCGGCTGACCCGTCGCGGGTGGGCCTGGACGGCTCTCGGGTCGCAGCGGTCATCCCGCCGCCTCCGCGGAGGGAAGTGCGTCAGCGGTCATCCGGTCTTCTCCAGCCGCCGCCGGAACGTCTCGTACGCCGCCGCGACCCCGACCACTGTGCACACGGTGAGGTAGCCGACGTGGGCGACGGACACACCGAGTTCCGCCGTACCGAGGACCAGGCCACGGCACAACTCGACGCCGTGCCACAGCGGCGTCACGTAGGCCACCCACTCGATCGCGTCTGGGAGCTGGCTGACCGGGAAGAACGTGCCCGAGAACAAGAACAGCGGGACGATGACGAATCGTTCGAGGGCGGCGAAGCCGGCGTCGTTCTCGTTCCCGGCCGAGAAGGCGAAGATCGGGGCGGAGAACGCCATCCCGGTCAGGAGCGCGGCCGGCACCGCGGCCAAGGCGAGCCAGGACGGCGCCGCGCCGAACAGCGCGATGACAAGAAGGTAGATCGAGGCCACGCTGAGCACCCGCAGGGCGACGAAGAGCAGGTGGCCGAGCAGGATGTCGGCCACTCCGAGCGGGGTGGCCAGCATCGCGTGGTAGGTCCGGATCCACTTGATCCCGCCCATCACCGGGTAGGTGGACTCGAACTCCGCAGTCTGCATCGCGGTGGCCGCCATCAGCCCCGGCGCCAGGAACAGCAGGTACTCACCGCCCAGGCGCCCGGCGTCGTCGACCAGGGCCCCGAGCCCGACGCCCATGGCGGTGAGGAACAGCACGGGGGTGAGCACCCCTGACACGACGGTGCCACGCCAGACGGTGCGGTACTGGACGAGCCAGTACTCCAGAGCGGCGGCGGTCCGGCGGACGGACCCCGGTGCGGGGCGCTGCTGCACGGGCCGGGCCGTCGTGGTGGTCATCAGTCGACCAACGTCCGGCCGGTGAGGCGCAGGAAGACGTCCTCCAGTGTGCTGCGCCGGACCAGCGTGCCCGCCGGGCGGACGCCGCGCGCATGCACCTCCTCCGTCGTCCGGTCCCCGTTGTCGGTGTAGAGCAGCAGCCGGTCGGGCAGGACCTCGATCCGCTCGACCAGGCCGGCCAGCTTCTCGCCGTACACGGAGATGTCCTCGTCGGCCCGAAAGCGCAGCTCCAGCACCTCCCGGGTGCTGTAGCGGGCGATCAGCTCGCGCGGGCTGCCCTCGGCGACGAACCTGCCCTTGTCCATCACGACGAGCCGGTCGCACAGCTGCTCGGCCTCGTCCATGTAGTGCGTGGTCAGGACCAGCGTGACCCCACGTTGCTTGAGACGGAACAACCGGTCCCACAGGGTGTGCCGGGCCTGCGGGTCCAGCCCGGTCGTGGGCTCGTCGAGGAGCAGGATCTCCGGGTCGTTGATCAGCGAGCGGGCGATCGTGAGCCGGCGTTTCATGCCGCCGGACAGCGGCTCGACCTTGTCCTTGGCCCGGTCGGTGAGCTGCACGAAGTCGAGCAGCTCGTCGGCTCGCTCCCGCACCAGCGCGCGGCTGAGCCCGAAGTAACGGCCGTAGATGAGCAGGTTCTCCCGGACGGTCAACTCCAGGTCCAGGGTGTCCTGCTGCGGCACGACGCCCAATCGCGCGCGGATGGCCGGTCCGTCGGCGGCCGGGTCCATCCCCAGGATGCGCAGCGTCCCCGCACTCGGCGGGGAGACGCAGCCGATCATCCGCATCGTCGAGGACTTGCCGGCGCCGTTCGGGCCCAGGAACCCGAAGGCCTCCCCGCGCAGGACGTCGACGTCGATGCCGTCGACCGCGGTGAACTCGCCGAAGCGCTTGGTCAACCCACGGGCGTGGATCAAGGATGCCGGAGGTTCTGGTGGTGCCACATCGGCGACGCTAGCCAGCGGCACCGACAACTGTCGCGCGGATTCGCTCTGGGGGCGTTCCTGTCACAGCGAGGGGAAGAACAATCCGATCTCGCGCAGCGCCGACTCCGGGGAGTCCGAGCCGTGGACGATGTTGTTCTGCACGGCGAGCGCGAAGTCGCCGCGGACGCTCCCGGTGGCCGCCGCCACCGGGTCGGTCGCCCCGGCCAGCTGCCGGAACGCCGTGATCGCCCGCGGACCCTCGGCGACCAGCGCGACCAGCGGCCCTGAGGTGATGAAGTCGACCAGGTCACCGAAGAACGGTTTGCCCTCGTGCTCGGCGTAGTGCCGCTGCGCGATGTCCCGGTCCAGCGTGCGCAGTTCGAGCGCAGCCAGGGTGAGCCCCTTGCGCTCGATGCGGGACAAGACCTCGCCCACCAGCCCGCGGGCGACGCCGTCGGGCTTGACCAGGACCAAGGTGCGTTCGGACACAGCGGACTCGCTTTCGGGTACGGCGTCGGAGTCGGGCCGGTCGAGCCTAGTCACCGCCCGCCCGGGCGAGCAGGTCGCGTCGCAGGCGGTAGGCGGCGATCCAGATCCCGCCGAAGAGCACCCCGAGCAGGAACATCGCCGGGACGATGAAGCCGGTGGCCAGGAACGCGAGCTGCGCGACCGAACCGGCCGCGAAGCCCCACGAACGACGCTGGAGGCCGGCCAGCACGACCAGCACGGCGGCCAGACCCAGGGTGGCGGTGAGGTTCAGACCGGTGAGCCCGCCGTCCTGGGCGACGGTCCGCGGCACCAGGAGCAGGGTGAGCGCCTCGAGCACCAGCGTGGCGGCGTACACCCCGCCCATGGCCTTGGCCACCCGCGCGCGATCGGCCGCCGGGTCGCTCACTGCGGCGGCCTGCCCAACCGGTCCGGACGGAGCCCGGCGCGACAGAAAGTGGTCCCGACACGCCGAGAAGCACCGCCGATTCCGGCGTGTCGGGACCAGCTATCGTCGCTGGCGCTCTCCCCGGGACCGGTTTCGGCAGGCCACAGGAGTGACAGCGGGCCTCTCACCCGATACCGCCGAGCAGGACGCGCGCCTCCCCCGCGGTGACCACCGACCCGGTGACGAGGACGCCCGCGCCGGCCAGGGTGTCGGCGTCCTCCTCGGCGAGCCGGATCGCGGTCTCCAGCGCGTCGTCCAGCCTGGTCTCGACGGTGACGCGATCGTCGCCGAAGATCGGTACGGCGAGCGCGGCGAGTTCGTCGGCCGGCAGGCTGCGGGCCAGCGAGTTCTGGGTGACCACGAGCTGGTCGGCGAGCGGTTCGAGCAGGGCGATCATCGGGGTGATGTCCTTGTCGGCCATGCAGCCGAGCACGACGACGAGCCGCCGGAAGTCGAAGGCGTCCTCCACGGCGGTGACCGTCGCCGCCATCGCGGCCGGGTTGTGCGCGGCGTCGATGAGCACCGTCGGCGCGCCACGCACGGTCTCCAGCCGGCCGGGGGACCGCACGGCGGCGAAAGCGGCGCGCACCGTGTCGATCTCGATCCGGCCGTGGGCGCCCGCGCCGAAGAACGCCTCGACCGCCGCCAGGGCCACGACGGCGTTCTGCGCCTGGTGCACACCGTGCAGCGGCAGGAACACCTCGTCGTACACCCCGCCCAGGCCCTGCAAGCTGAGCATCTGCCCGCCCACCGCGAGCCGGCGGTCCAGGACACCGAACTCCAGGCCCTCGCGGGCAACCGTTGCCTCCTGCTCGACGGCGTGACGCAGCAGCACGTCCATGGCCGGCGGTGGCTGGAGCGCGAGAACCGCGGTGGCGTTCGGCTTGACGATGCCGGCCTTCTCCGCGGCGATGGTCGCGACGTCGGGTCCGAGGTAGTTCGTGTGGTCCAGCGCGATCGGCGTGATGACCGCGACCTGGGCGTCGACGACGTTCGTGCTGTCCCACGCTCCGCCCATGCCCACTTCCACGACGGCCACGTCCACCGGCGCCTCGGCGAAGGCCGCGTACCCCATGGCGGTCAGCACCTCGAAGAAGGACAGCGCGATCGGCTGTCGCTCATCGACGAGCGTCAGGTACGGCGCGACGTCGTCGTACACCTCGGCGAAGCGGGCCGGCTCGATCGACCGCCCGTCGATGCTGATCCGCTCTGTGATCGAGGCCAGGTGCGGGCTGGTGAAGCGCCCGGTGCGCAACCCGAAGCCGCGCAGCAGCTCGTCGACCATCCGCGCCGTAGACGTCTTGCCGTTCGTGCCGGTGAGCTGGATGACGGGGTAGCTGTTCTGCGGGTCGCCGAGCACGTCCATCAGCGCGGTGATCCGGGTGAGCGACGGCTCCAGGCGGGTCTCCGGCCAGCGCGGACGCAGGGCGGCCTCGACCCTGGCCACCTCGGGGTCACGCGCTCCGGAGGTCATGGCGCGATGCTACGGAGACCAGGCAGACGCGTGGTCCAGCGCCGATACGCCGACGACGATCCCGCCTGCGGAGGGACCCGGCTCAGGCCGACTTCTCGCGGCGTTCCCGCTTGGGGATCTCGCGCGGCACGATGGTCGGGTTGACATGGTCGAGGACTACTTCGCCGGTGATCACGACGCGGGCCACATCCTCGCGGCTCGGCACCTCGTACATCACCGAGAGCAGGACTTCTTCCATGATCGCGCGCAGGCCACGGGCGCCGGTCCCCCGCAGGATCGCCTGGTCGGCAATGGCCTCCAGCGCGTCGCCGGTGAACTCCAGCTCGACGTTGTCCAACTCGAACAAGCGCTGGTACTGCCGGACGAGGGCGTTGCGCGGCTCGGTGAGGATCGCGATCAACGCCGTACGGTCGAGCTTGCTGACGTTCGTCACGACCGGCACCCGGCCGACGAACTCGGGGATCATGCCGAACTTCAACAGGTCCTCGGGCAGGACGTCGGCGAACACGTCGGTCGCGTCGACCTCGGCCTTGCCCCGGATCTCCGCGCCGAAGCCGATGCCCCGCTTGCCGATTCGGGATTCGACGATCCGCTCCAGGCCGGCGAAGGCGCCGCCGACGATGAACAACACGTTGGTCGTGTCGATCTGGATGAACTCCTGGTGCGGGTGCTTGCGGCCACCCTGCGGCGGTACCGAGGCGGTGGTCCCTTCCAGGATCTTGAGCAACGCCTGCTGAACGCCCTCACCGGAGACGTCCCGCGTGATGGACGGGTTCTCGCTCTTACGGGCGATCTTGTCGACCTCGTCGATGTAGATGATCCCGGTCTCGGCCCGCTTGACGTCGTAGTCCGCAGCTTGGATCAGCTTGAGCAGGATGTTCTCGACGTCCTCACCGACGTAGCCGGCCTCGGTCAGCGCCGTGGCGTCGGCGATGGCGAACGGCACGTTGAGCAGCTTGGCCAGGGTCTGCGCGAGGTGGGTCTTGCCGCAACCGGTCGGCCCGATCAGCAGGATGTTGGACTTGGCCAGCTCCACATGGTCAGCGGCGGAGCTACGCGGCCCGTCAGTGCCGGCCTGGACCCGCTTGTAGTGGTTGTAGACCGCGACGGCCAGGGTCTTCTTGGCCGTCTCCTGGCCGACGACGTACTGCTCGAGGAAGTCGAAGATCTCCGTCGGTTTGGGCAGCTCGTCGAACTTCAGGTCCGAGGAGTCCGACAGCTCCTCCTCGATGATCTCGTTGCACAGGTCGATGCACTCGTCGCAGATGTAGACACCCGGACCCGCGATCAGCCTCTTGACCTGCTTCTGCGACTTGCCGCAGAAGGAGCACTTCAGCAGGTCACCGCCATCGCCGATGCGTGCCACCTACGACCTTCTCTCCTGCGCTCCTGGCCGCCGGGCCGGGAGAGGGCTTGGGGCGTCCCGCCGATGCCAGCGGGGACGCCTGCCGACGTTACCGGCTTCCCGGCCGGATGCACCCGCATTGCCCGGGTGCGCCGCGCGGCGGGGCAGGAGGTCCACCGGTCAGGCCGGCAGGGCGTTGAGCTTCCGGCTCTCAGAGGACTCAAGCCGGAAGTGCATTCAGCTTCCGGCTTTCAATGACGTCATCGACCAGGCCGTAGGCCTTGGCCTCCTCGGCCCCGAAGATCTTGTCCCGCTCGATGTCGAGGCGGATCTGCTCCTCGGACTGCCCGGTGTGCCGGGACAGAATCTTCTCCATCTGCTTACGCACCCGCTGGATCTCCTCGGCCTGGATCTCCAGGTCCGACAGCGAACCGTGGCCCTCACCCGAGGGCTGGTGGATCAGGATCCGGGAGTACGGCAGGGCCATCCGCTTGCCCGGCGTGCCGGCGGCGAGCAGCACCGCGGCGGCCGAGGCGGCCTGACCCATGCAGAAGGTCTGGATGTCGGGCCGGACGAACATCATGGTGTCGTAGATGGCCGTCAGCGCGGTGAACGAGCCACCGGGTGAGTTGATGTACAGCAGGATGTCCCGATCGGGGTCGGCGGACTCCAGGCAGATCAGCTGCGCGATGACGTCGTTGGCCGAGGCGTCGTCGACCTGGACGCCGAGGAAGATGATGCGCTCCTCGAACAGCTTGTTGTAGGGGTTGGACTCCTTCATGCCGTAGCTG
>JACCSC010000047.1 GCA_013813215.1 Geodermatophilaceae bacterium
CCCGCGTCCTCCGGCGGCTCAACAGGGCTTCTACGGGCGTAGTGCGCGTCGTCCTACTCGGCCCCACCGATCCTGCGCACAGGTCGGTGCGACGGGCCCAGCTGCTGTGAGATGTTCCGCCGTCCCCCGCAGCCGGGTCCGGCGGTGATCCTCCTAGCGATGCCAGATTCCGGGCCGGAGGCGCTCCCGGACTGACAGACCTGCTTCGCTACTTAGGCAGCGAGAGCAAGATCACGCTGACTGACGTCGGCGCTTGATTTGGTTGCGACATTTCGTGGTTAACGAGATCATCGTCGCCTTCCTCGGCCCGCTTCCCCTGCCTCGACGTCCGGAGTCGAGACCATTCACCCCCTGGTGTGGTGTTGCCCCAGGGTAACGCGCGGGTCCAGCCGGTTCATCCCACCGGCCGGGCCGGGATCTGCCGCTCCCAGCTCGTCCAGCTCTTCGTGACCTCGAAGCCGACGCGCTGGTAGAGCCCCAGGGCGCCGGAGCCGTTGGCGCTGTCGACGCTGAGCGCGGCCTGGTCGTAGCCCAGCCCGGCGTACGCCGCCAGCGCCTGGCTCAGCAGGACTGAACCCGCGCCCCGGCCGCGGTAGGCCGGCAACGTCCCCAGCTGCCCGATCCAGGCGTCGCGTTTCCCGGTTGCCGCGAGGTCGGCGTCGTAGAAGTAGCCGAGCAGGTACGCCGCCACCGGGGCGTCCTCGTCCGTGCCGTCCAGCATCAGGAAGCTCAACTCGGGCCGGAAGTTCCGGTTGCCGGTGAACCACTGCTTCCACGTCGCCGGGTCCCGCTCGGTCGAGCCGTAGTGCCCGCGGAAGGCGAGGTTGTGCGCCCGGCGTACCTCGTCGTCCCGCCCTGCGGTGTAGGGGACCAGCCGCCACGGCGCCACTGGTTCCCGCGGCGCGGGTACACCGGAGCGCAGGTCATGCTCCATCTCGAAGAACTGCCGGTTCGCCTCCATGCCGGCCGCCTGCATCAGCTCGACCGCGTCGCCGACATGGTCCGCGACGCCGAAAGAGATCTTGCCGGGCACGGTCGGGTGCCGCGCGGCGTGCAGTTCGGCGGCACCGGCCAGCTGGCGTTGCACGAGCTCGGTACCGATCCCCCGGCCGCGGTAGTCCGGGTGCACGACGCCGGGGCAGCCGATCATGTGGACGTCCCAGACCTCCGTCGAGCCCATGAGGTGTCCCATGGCCACGAGGCGTTCCCCGTCGAGCACGGCAATGGTGTCGACGTCGAGGTCACGCGAGGGATCGGCGAGCTCCTCGGCGACGTCATCGACCGAGTAGTTCTCGCCCGTGACGTCCACCCGCTCGGCCGCGGCCATCAGTTCGGCGCAGGCCGCAGCGTCCTCGACGCGCATACCGCGCCACATCAGATCGTCCACGCCGGTCACCGTAGGTCGCGCCACCGACGAAGTGAACCGGGTTTCTCAGCAGTCGATCCGGGTGCGAAGGGCAGGCGGCGGATCGCGGTGAGCCAGCCACCGGTAGGGCACCGGCTGCCCGGCGTTCCACTCCGCGGCGGAGACCTCGGGAACCGGCTCGAACCCGGCGGCGGCGTACGCGCGCCAGGCGGCGACGTTGTCCGGGTGGACGCGGAGGAAGACGTCGGCGTACGACGTCCGCGCCCGGCCGGCGAGCCGCGTCGCGAGCACGCGGCCCACGCCCCGGCCGCGGCCGGCCGGGTCGACGATCAGTCTGGCCAGTTCGACCTCCTGCTCGTCGTCGTCCACCCAGAGCTCGCCGTAGGCCGTCAACCTGCCGTCGTCGTACAGGCCGAAAGCCTGGACGCCCGGCTCGCGCGCCCAGTCGCGGATCACTGCGACCGGCACCGGGGCATCAGGGTGGCCGCACCACAGCGCGACCTCGGGCCCCGTGGTGGCCCACGTCGCGACGGTCTCCGCGCACGCTGCGTCGGCGGGGCGCAGCTGCCACCGCACGCTAGGTCCCCCGCTGCGGCAGGAGACGAACGAAGCTGGTCCGCTTGCGGGCCACCCGGAAACCGAGCCGGGCGTAGATGGCCAGCCCGCCGATGTCGCTCTCACCGTCCACGTCGAGCGCCGCTCGGTCGAACCCGGCGTCGCGGTGGGCCTCCAGGGCCCGCGCGATCAGGTGGGTGCCGATCCCCCGGCGGCGGTAGCCGCCCAGCGTGCCCACCTGGCCGATCCAGCCCTCGGTCACGCCGTCGACCACGGCATCGGCTTCGTAGAAGTAGCACAGGCAGAACCCGACCACCCGACCCTCGTGCAGGACCAGGCTGCTGCGCTCGGCCCGGAAGGCGCGGCTCCCGGTGAACCAGTGCGCCCACGTCTCCGGCCCGTGGTCGATGGCGCCGAAGCTGTCGGCGAAGGCCTCGTTGTAGGCCAGCCGGACCTCGTCGTCCCGGGCCGGGTCGTACGGCACGACGGCAAGGTCGGGGCCCAGCCCGGGGACCAGCGGCAGTGCTTCCTTCAGGTCACGTTCCATGTCGAACCAGTGCCGCAGCGGGTGCAACCCCGCCGCCCGCACCAGTTTCACGTGACGGACGCAGTGGTCGAACGGCCGGACCACGATCCGGGCGTCGGCCGCAGGCTCCACCTCCGCGTGCAGCGCGGCCGCCCGGTGCAGCTGGATCGCCAGGATCCCGCGGCCGATGCCCTCACCGCGGCGGTCGGGATGCACCGTGCCCCACAGCTCGATGACGTAAGTCCCGCCGACCAGCCCGCGCGCGCGGACGACCCCCATCCCGACGAGCCGGTGCCCGTCGAGGACCGCGACGGTGTCCCGGCTCGGGTCCAGCGACTCGTCGCCGAACTCCTCGTCGAGGTCGCGCTCGTCGTAGTGCTCGCGGGTGATGTCCACCCGCTCGGCGGCGGCCAGGAGGGCTACCACCGCGGGGATGTCGGGCCGGACGAGGGAACGCCATTCCAGATCCGATGTCACCTTGTCGCCACCGGGTCCAGCGTCGCCACCGGGTCCAGCCCGACCAGGCGGGCGCCGTTGCCGTAGAGCACCCCACGCAGCCAGTCCGCGCCCAGGTCCAGCCGGTGCAGCACCTCGACCTGGTGGGCGTAGGTGTACGGGATCGTGGGGAAGTCCGAGCCGAGCACGATGCGGTCGGCCAGCGCGGCCAGCCGCGGCGGCAGGTCGGCCGGCACCGGCGCGAACGCCTCGACGAAGTCGGTCGCGAACATCGTGGTGTCCAGGTGCACCCGCGGGTAGCGCTCGGCGAGGTCGAGGTGCTCGTGGTACTCCGGCATCCCCATGTGCGCCACGACCAGCGTGAGGTCCGGATGCCGGGAGAGCACCTGCGCCATCGGTCCGGGACCGGTGTGCCGGCCCGGCCGCGGGCCAGAACCGCAGTGCACGGTCACCGGTATGCCGGTCTCGGTGAGCAGCCCCCACACCGGGTCGAGCATCGGGTCGGCCGGGTCGTAGCCGCCGACCTGCACGTGGGCCTTGAACATCCGGGCGCCGTCATCGAGCGCGGTGCGGACGTAGTCCGCGACGCCGGGTTCCGGGAAGAACGTCGCGCTCGACAGGCACCCCGGCGTACGGCGGGCGAACTCGGCCGACCACCCGTTGAGCCAGCGGGCCATACCCGGCTTGTGCGGGTACGGATGCGTCGGAAAGGCCAGTACGCCAAGCGCTCGCAGCTGCTCCACCCGCACCGGCTCCGAACCGCGGTAGGTGACCGGCCACTCCACGCCGTAGTTCTGCGCCCCGGCGTCGAAGAAGGCCCACACCTTGTGCTGCATCTGCTCGGGCAGGAAGTGGACGTGCAGGTCAACGAGGCCGGGCAGGCCGAGGGCCTGCCAGTAGGCGGGGACATCGGTGTCGCTCTGGGGCGGCAGTGGCACCTCGCTCACCGGCGCACCTCCGCTCTGCTCAATCGCGCTCCGTGGCGCCGGACGCCCGGTCACGCCCCTTGGCGCGGCGTCCCATCGCATGGCTGATCTCGCGGTTGGCGTCCCTGGCCGCAAGATCCTGGCGCTTGTCGTAGCTCCGTTTCCCGCGCGCCAACGCGATCTCGACCTTCACCCTCCCATCGTTGAAGTACAGCTGCAGGGGCACGAGGGTCAACCCACTCTCCCGCGTCTTGCCGATCAGCCGGTCGATCTCCAGCTTGTGCAGCAACAACTTCCGCACCCGACGTGGGTCGTGGTTCGTCCACGACCCCTGCACGTATTCCGGGATGTGGACGCCGTGCAGGAAGACCTCGCCATTGTCGATGGTCGCGTAGCCGTCGACCAGCGAGGCCCGGCCCAGCCGCAGCGACTTCACCTCGGTCCCGGTGAGCACGAGCCCCGCCTCCAGGGTCTCGAGGATGGCGTAGTCGTGGCGCGCCTTGCGGTTCTGCGCGACGAGCAGCCGGCCCGTGACGGACCGCTTGGGCGCCTGAGCGGCCCGGACCCGCGCCACCTCAGAGCCGGACGTACAGGCGCAGCGTGACGTACGCCGCCAGGCTGGCCAGCACGACGCCGCAGCCGGCGATGATCGGGGTCACGGTCAGGATGCTCGCCCAGTCGATGGGCGGGATGATCCCGGCCTGGATCGGCCCGGCCAGGGTATCGTCGACGAAGAGCACCTTGGCCAGGACGAGTCCGCCGAAGGCCAGCAGCGCGCCGATCAGCCCGGCCAGGGCGGCCTCCAGGATGAACGGCAGCTGCGTGTACCACCGGGAGGCGCCCACCAGGCGCATGATCCCCGTCTCGGTACGCCGGGTGAACGCGGCCAGCTGGATGGTGTTGGAGATGAGCAGGATCGCGGCCAGCGCCTGCACGATCGCCACCGCGATGGTGCCGTTGCGCAGCCCGTTGAGCAGTCCGAACAGGCGATCCAGGAACTCTCCCTCGTCCTTGACCGACTCCACGCCCGGTGAGCCGGCGAACTCCTGGGCGATGACGTCGTAGCGCTCGGGGTTGAGCAGCTGCACCCGGAAGGATTCGGGCAGCGCGTCCGGTGGTGTGCTGTTCACCAGTTCCGGTTGGGCCTCGAACTGCAGCCTGAACCGCTCGTACGCCTCGTCCTTGCTCTCGTACAGGAAGGTCTGGACCTCCGAGGACCCGGTGAGACGGGCCTCGATCTCGTCGCGCTGGGTGTCCGTCACGTCGTCGGTCAGGAAGATCGAGACCTGCACCTTGTCGTAGTAGATCTCCTTCATCTGGGAGATCTGCCCGGCGATGAGCAGGCCGGCCCCGAGCAGGCCCAGCGAGATCGCCGTGGTGATGATCATCGCGATGGTCATCGTGGAGTTGCGCCGCAGGCCGGTGGCGACCTCGGAGACGATGAAGTTCGCACGCACGTGCCGATTACCGCCCTACGCCGTACACGCCACGGGACTGATCCCGGGTGACCCGGCCTACTGTCAACTCGACCACACGGCGGCGCATCGAGTCGACGATGTTGGAGTCGTGGGTCGCCATCACGACAGTGGTCCCCGTGCGGTTGATCCGCTCCAGCAGCAGCATGATGTCCTGGCTGGTCTCCGGGTCGAGGTTGCCCGTCGGCTCGTCGGCCAGCAGCACCAGCGGCCGGTTGACGAACGCCCGGGCGATCGCCACCCGCTGCTGCTCACCGCCGGACAGCTCGTGCGGCAGCCGGTTGGCCTTGCCCTCCAGCCCGACGAGCTGCAACACCTCGGGAACTACCCGCTTGATGGTGTGCTTGGGCTTGTTGATGACCTCCAAGGCGAACGCCACGTTGTCCGTGACGTTCTTCTTCTCCAGCAGCCGGAAGTCCTGGAAGACGCAGCCCATCGTGCGCCGCAGCTTGGGTACCTGCCACTTGGTCATCTTGTTCAGGTGCTTGCCGGTGACGTGGATGTCGCCCTCGGTCGGCGCCTCCTCCTTGAGCAGGAGCCGGAGTAGCGTCGACTTGCCAGAGCCCGAAGCGCCGATCACGAAGACGAACTCACCCTTCTCGATATCGAGGGTGACGTCCTCCAACGCGGGACGGGTGCTGGCGGGATAAAGCTTCGTGACGCCGTTGAGGTGAATCACGATGAGCGAGTCTAACGCGGTTGAGCTGAAGTCCCGGTCAACTGACTGCCTCGGCCGTGCGCTTCCAGCGGATCCCGGCCTCGATGAACTCGTCGATGTCGCCGTCCAGGACGGCCGTGGTGTTGCCGGTCTCGTGCTCGGTCCGCAGATCCTTGACCATCTGGTACGGGTGCAGCACGTAGCTGCGCATCTGGTTGCCCCACGAGTTGGACCCGTCGCCGCGCAGCTGGTCCAGCTCGGCCCGTTGCTCCAGCCGGCGCAGGTCCAACAGCCGCGACTGCAGGACCCGCATGGCCGCGGCGCGGTTCTGCAGCTGGGACTTCTCGTTCTGGCACGACACGACCACGCCGGTCGGCAGGTGGGTGATCCGGACCGCGGAGTCGGTGGTGTTGACGCTCTGCCCGCCCGGTCCCGAGGACCGGAAGACGTCCACTCTGATGTCGGAGTCGGGGACGTCGACGTGGTCGTCCTGCGCCACCACGGGCACGACCTCGACCCCGGCGAAGGACGTCTGCCGCCGGCCCTGGTTGTCGAAGGGGCTGATCCGCACCAGCCGGTGGGTTCCTTGCTCCACGGCGAGCGTCCCGTAGGCGTAGGGCGCCCGCACGGCGAACGTCGCCGACTTGATGCCGGCCTCCTCGGCGTAGGAGGTGTCGTAGACCTCCGTGGAGTAGCCGTGCCGCTCGGCCCAGCGCAGGTACATCCGCATGAGCATCTCGGCGAAGTCCGCGGCGTCCACGCCCCCGGCCTCGGAACGGATCGTCACCAACGCGTCGCGCTCGTCGTACTCCCCGGCCAGCAGGGTCCGGACCTCGAGTTCGTCGATGATCCGGCGCAGGTCGGCGATCTCCCGCCCGACCTCGGCGCGGGTGCCGGCGTCGTCCTCCTCCTCGGCCATCTGGTGCAAGACGCCGAGATCGTCCACCCGCCGACGAAGGTCCTCGACGCGGCGCAGGTCGCCCTGGACGTAGCTCAGCCGGCTCGTGACCTGCTGCGCCCGCTCGGGGTCGTTCCAGAGGTCGGGTTCGCTGGACTGCCGCTCGAGTTCGGCGGCCTCGGTCCGCATCCGGCCGAGGTCCAGGACGGCCTCGATCGAGGACAAGGTGGATTCCAGTTCCTTGTGCTCGGTGGAGAAGTCAGCGGCCACGACCGTTCACCGTACGCCGACGCCGCGTCTGGCCATGTGCTCGGCAAGGTGCTGCCCGGTCAACGAGTCCGCCGCCTGCGTCAACGTCGCCGGCGGGCCTTCGAAGACGACGAGCCCACCGTCGTGACCGGCCCGCGGTCCCATGTCGATCACCCAGTCGGCGCGGGCGACCACGTCGAGGTCGTGCTCGATCACGATCACCGATCGACCGCTGTCGACCAACCGGTCGAGCAAGGCGATCAGGTTGTCCACATCGGCCATGTGCAGGCCCGACGTCGGTTCGTCCAGCACGAGCACCTCGGTCGCCTTGCCCAGCTCGATGGCGAGCTTCAGCCGCTGCCGCTCCCCTCCGGACAACGTGTTCAACGGCTGCCCGAGCCGGACGTAGCCGAGCCCGACGTCGGCCAACCCGCGCAGCATCGGCCGGATCGCCTTCTCGGTGAAGAACTCCGCTGCCTGCAGGACGGACATGCCGAGCACGTCACCGATGTTCTGCCCCCGCAGCAGGTAGCCGAGCACCTCCGGGGTGAACCGCTTGCCCTCGCAGGCCTCGCAGACGCTGACCACGCCTGCGGTGAAGGCGAGGTCGGTGTAGATCAGACCGATCCCCTTGCACTCGGGGCAGGCCCCTTCGGAGTTCGCGCTGAACAGTGCGGCCTTGACGCCGTTGGCCTTGGCGAACGCCGTCCGGATCGGGTCGAGCACGCCGGTGTACGTCGCCGGGTTCGACCGGCGCGAGCCCCGGATGGGCGCCTGGTCGAGCACGGTCACCCCGGCGTGCCGGCGGGCCAGGCACCCGTGGACGAGCGAGCTCTTGCCGGACCCGGCCACCCCCGTCACCACCGTGAGCGTCCCCAGCGGGAAGTCCACCGTGACGTCACGCAGGTTGTGCAGGTCGGCGTGCTCCACCCGCAGGCTGCCGGTGGCCCGGCGTGGGTCGGGCTTGACGGCCTGGCCCCGGTCGAGGTGCCGGCCGGTCGCCGTACCGGAGCGGCGCAGGCCGGCCACGGCGCCCTCGTAGACGATCGTGCCCCCGTCGGCGCCGGCCCCGGGGCCCATGTCGACCACATGGTCGGCGATCGAGATCACCTCGGGCTCGTGTTCGACGACGAGCACCGTGTTGCCCTTGTCCCGCAAGCGAAGCAGGAGCTGGTTCATCCGCTGCACGTCGTGCGGATGCAGGCCGATGGTCGGCTCGTCGAAGACGTAGGTGACGTCGCACAGGCTGGATCCCAGGTGCCGCACCATCTTTGACCCGCTGCGCCTCGCCGCCCGATAGCGATCCTGACTCGCGGTTCAGCGACAGGTAACCCAGGCCGATCTCGACGAGGCTGTCCAAGGTGCCCCTCAGCATCGCCAGCAGCGGACCCACCGACGGCTCGGCCAACCCGGAGACGAACTCGGCCAGGTCGCTGACCTGCATCGAGGCGCACTCGGCGATGTTCCGGCCGTCGATCAGCGAGCTGAGGGCGGCCTGGCTGAGGCGGCTGCCGTCACACGCAGGGCAGGGCGCGAACGTCGCCGCGCGCTCCACCGCGCGCCGGATGTGCGCCTGCAGCGAATCGACGTCCTTGCTCAGGTACAGCCGGGTGAACTTGTCGACCAGGCCCTCGTAGTTGAGCGACATCCCCTGGATCTTGAGTTTGACCTCGGGACCGTGCAGGAAGCGCTCCCACTCCGCCGGGGTGAAATCGCGCAGCTTCTTGTCCGGGTCGAAGAAGCCGGAGTCGGCGAACATCCGCCAGTACCACCCGCCGACGCCGAAGTTCGGAACCGTGATCGCGCCGTCGTTCAGGGACAGGTCCCGGTCGACGAGGCCGTCGACGTCGACGGTCGAGACCCGGCCCATCCCCTGGCAGTCGGGGCACATGCCCTGCGGGTCGTTGAAGGAGAACAGGTTCGACGGGCCGATGGACGGTTGACCGAGGCGGCTGTAGATGATCCGCAGCATCGAGTAGGCGTCGGTCGCCGTACCCACCGTCGAGCGGGCGTTCGCGCCCATCCGCTCCTGGTCCACGATGATCGCCGCGGACAGGTTGCGTAGCGAGTCCACGTCCGGCCGGCTCTGGCTGGGCATGAACGACTGCAGGAACGCCGTGTAGGTCTCGTTGATCAGCCGCTGCGACTCGGCGGCGATCGTGCTGAACACCAGCGAGGACTTGCCCGAGCCGGACACGCCGGTGAACACGGTGAGGGCGCGTTTCGGGATGTCGAGGCTGACCTCGCGCAGGTTGTTCTCCCGGGCGCCACGGACCTCGATCTGATCGTGCGCTTCCACCCGGCGGACCGTACCGGCTCGGCGGGTCACCCGAGCGGTCGGTGGTGTGAGCCATGATGCCGGGGTGACTCAGGCGTCTCTCACCGTGGCGGTGATCACCGCGTCAGTCGCCGTCCTGGTGGCGGTCCTTGCGCAGATCTCGACGTGGTCGCTGGAGCATCGCAACCGGGTGTACGAACGTCGCCGCGCCGCGTTGCACGACGTGCAGGACGCCGCGCTGGCCGTGCGCTCCTCGCTGCGCCTGTTCGCCGCTGCGGTGCGTGACAGGACCGCGGAAGTCCCTCCCGGCGGTGAGGTCGCTCCGACCGAGGATCCGCGGATCACCGCCGCCCGCGAGGACGCGGCGGCCGTGCTGGCTCTGCGGTTGGCCCGGGTCGAGTCGATGCCGGTGCGGGAGTCGGTGCGGCGCTGGCACGAGATGGCGCGCTACTCGTTTCTGGGGGACGACGCGGCCAGCGATCCCGACACCGAGGTGGCCTGGAACGCGATGAACGAGCTGATCGGCGAGCAACTGACCGTGCCGGGCTGGTGGCGACGCCGAACTGCGAAGCGGGCCTAGAGCCGAGCTTCCAGGCGGCTGGAGTCGGTCACCACAAGGTGACTGCCTACGCCCATCCGTTCCGCCGCGTCCTGCATGAACTCCGCGAACGAGCGCGGGGCGTGGGTGACGTGCAGCGTCCGGACGCCCTCCACGACGAGCAGCCGGTGGACCAGCTCGGCGGCGAAGGAGGGGCTACCGCTGACCAGCCGGTGACCGTCCACCAGCACCTCGGCATCACGCAGGTCACCGTCGAACTTGTCCACCAACGTATTCGGCAGGGTCCGGCCACCCACCATGCTGGGCAGGGTCAACTTGAACATCGGGGCTCACCGCCGCATCAGCGTCGTCGTCAGGGCCGAGGGTACTCCTCGCCGCCCACGCGATCACCGATCCGCAGGGCGCCTTGAACCAGCGTGCCCGGGAAGGCCGGGCGCTGCAGTGACAGCCGGTCGCCCTCGGTCAGGGCGACGAGGCGGGCGCTTCCCGAGGCGAGCAGCAGCCAGCCGTCGGCGCTCAGGAGTTCGCGCCGGGTGGTGGGCAGCCCGGTGCCGCGATCGCGACCCGGAAGCCGGCTGGTTCCGGACAGGGCGAGCCGTACGGCGTCCTTGTCGTCGTCGGCGCCCCGATCGGCGAGCGTCGCGAGCAGCCCGCGGCCGGTGTCGGCCACCGCGAACCGGATCCAGCGCCGCCGCGGGAAGGTCTGCGCGGCGACATATCCGACCACCCCTGCGTGGTCGGCGACGTTCAGCGCCATCTCGACGACGCAGGCGAACAGCGTGGTGCTGGCCTGCGGGCTCTGCGCCCGCGCCCGGCGGGCCACCAGCTCGGCGAGTTCGACGGCGTCGTCCTCGCTGCGCACCGGCCGGACCTCGAGCAGGTCGGCGGTGCGATCGTGTTCGGGCACGACCGGGAAGTCGTGGGCGGCGCCGAGGTCGTCCAGGACCTTGCCGAGGCGCATCCGGGCGGCGTACGTCCGCGCGTCCGGATCGAGCGGACCGAGGACGCGCACGGTGCCACCGCGTGTTCCGCGGTCGCGGGCCAGCGCCGCGGCACCGGCCAGGTGAAGCGGATCGCACCAGCGCAGGCCGGACATGTCGATCAGCCACTCACCGCCCGCCTCGCGGACGGTCAGCGGGGTGAGGCCGCGGCGCCGCGGATCAGGCGTTCCCGGCATTGCCGCCTCCTCGCTCCGGACCTGGCCACGGTAGGTGCTGCCTCCGTCACTCCCCGCCCATCTTGCCTCGCGATCGAACCTGTGTTCGACTGGGGTGGTGCGCTGGGAAGGCCAACAGATCCGAGCGCCGGCCGACGAGGGGATGCCGCTGCCGCTGCTCGAGCAGGGCGCGGCGCTCCGGCGCTTCCCGACCCCGGAGTTCAGGGGCATGACGTTCTACGAGGTCCGCGCCAAAACGATCCTCAACCGGGTGCCCGCCGGGTCGCAGGTGCCGTTCTCCTGGACTGTGAACCCCTACCGGGCTGCTCCCATGCCTGCGTCTACTGACGGTTAATACTCAAGCGGGCGCTCAGTCAGCGCCAGGCCGACATCACGCTGAAGCTGAAACGGCGCGCTGATGCGCGATGAGGTTCGCGTGCGGCATCGGTCGGAAGAACAGCTCCCACGCGATCCCGTCCGGATCTTGGAAACTGAGCACCTTGCCACCGCGGGGAGGCGCATCCGCGATCGGTGAGTGCAGCACGCCCATCTCTGTAAGTCGCTCCTCCCAGGCATGCAGGCTACCGGGCGCTGTCCTTGCGATCCACGCCGAGGAGGATGATGATCGCCATGGTGGACGACCAGCCCATCGGCTCGTTCTGATTCGAGGAGACACTTATGCTTGTCAACTCCGTGACATCCGACCGCGCTCGGCGGACTGGACTGATCCTGATCATCCTGGGCTTCGTGGGCGCCCTGGTGCCCTTCGTCGGCCCGTCGTTCGACTTCGGCATGGGCGACACCCCGGCCTGGACCTGGACCGAGGGTCGGGCGACATTGCACCTCGCCCCGGGGATCGCCGCGATGGTCGGTGGCCTGATGCTGATGAGAGGGCGCGCGAGGGAGAATCAGCGCTTGGGTGCCATCCTGGCAGCTGCAGGCGGTACCTGGTTCATCATCGCTCCCACGCTGCGTCCGCTGTGGGCCGCGCCGAGCATGGACATGGGTGGCATGAGCGGCATGGGTGA
>JACCSC010000049.1 GCA_013813215.1 Geodermatophilaceae bacterium
ACCGGGCCAAGGCCTTCTACGTCGATCAGGTGGGCTTCAATGCCGACCACGACCAGCGGGTCAACGAGCAGCTGCGGTTCGTGCAGCTGACTCCGCCCGGATCGGCCTGCTCGGTGTACCTCGGGGAGGGGCTGACCGAGATGGCACCCGGGACGCAGCTCGGGCTGCAGATGGTGGTCGACGATGCCGCCGCGGCCCGAGAGTTCCTGCTCGGCAACGGTATCGAGGTCAGCGACGTCGACGTGCAGTCCTGGGGCTCGTTCGTCTACTTCAAGGATCCCGACGGGAACGCGGGGGCGCTGCAGGAGCTGCCGATGCGGGACTGATCCGCGGCGGTTGACCTTGCCGCTGCGTCAATCCGTAGCGTCCGACCGGTGGAGATCGAACCGCGGGTCACCCGCGACATCTACGGCATGCCCGCGTTCCTGTCCCTCACCGTCGCAGACGTCGAGGCGAGCGTCGACTGGTACGTCAACGGCCTGGACTTCGTCTCGCTGTTCACGCTGCCCGGCCCGGACAGCGCCCCCGCGCTGGTCCACCTGCGGCGCTGGCGCTATCAGGACATCCTCGTCCGGCCCGGTCGTTCCCAAGCGGGGACCGGCTTGACGTTCAGCGTGCTGGCCGAGCACGGACAGCTGGACCAGCTCGCCGAGCGCGCCCGCCGGCACGGCGGCGGAACCGTAGAGGGACCGCTGACACGCCGTGGAACACCCGCGATCTGCGTACCGTCGACCCGCACGGCTTCGCGCTCGTCTTCACCGCGCGCCGGCCGGCCGACCAGCGAGACGAGCGGTTCGGCGGCACGATCGAGCGGCTGTCGAGAGAGCAGCTGGGTTGAGCCGCCGGGCCGCCGTCAGGTCAGCGCGCTGCCGGCCCGCCAGTCCGCCCAGCTGATGTTCCAGTCACCGAACCCGTCGGTCGACGCGAGGGGCACACCGGTCCCGGAGACCTCGACGACATCGCCGCGTCCGAAGTTCTCGTAGAACCACTGGGCGTCCGCGGTACTGACGTTGAGGCAGCCGTGCGACACGTTGCGAACGCCCTGGTCCGGGACCGACCACGGTGCCGCGTGCACGAAGATGCCGGTGTTCGACAGCCGGCTGGCGTACTCCACCTCGATCCGGTAGCCCTCGGCGTCGTCGATCGGTACGCCGTACGACGAGGAGTCCATCGTGTACTCGGCGTGCTGGTCCATCACGACATAGGTGCCGCTGTAGGTCTCGTAACCGGGCTTGCCCAACGCTGTCGGCATCGTCTTGATCAGCGTCCCGTTGCGGTAGATCCGCAGCGCCAGCTCGGCGCTGTCGACCCGGGCCACCAGCTGGTCGTGCACGTCGAACTCGAGGTGCCGGTCCTCCTGGCCGTAGATGCCGTTCCCGACGTTCACGCCGTAGATGGACACGTCGACCTCGACGTGCGTACCGGGCGGCCAGAACTCCCTGGGCCGGTAGTGCACCTCCCGGTCGGACAACCAGTTCCACGCGCCCTCGACCGGCGGGGTGCTCGTCACGGTCAGCCGCCGCTCGACCGCAGCCCGGTCGGTCACGTCCTCGTCGAAGTACAGCGCGATCGGCTGGCCGACGCCCACGTCGGTGAGGTCGGGATGGGGGAACGCCGAGGCATAGGTGAGGGTGACCGGGCTCGCCGTACCGATCGATCCCGCCGCCGTCATCGGGTTGCCGCCTGGGTTCTCCGCGCGGGCCGAGACCGTGTAGGTCCGGTCGTAGCCCAACAGCTCGCCCGCCCGCCAGGCGGTGCGGTCGGCCGACAGCACGCCGGCCACCGGCGTGCCGTCCGGAGCCAGGACGGTGACCTCGGTGAGGGTCCCGCCGTCGACCCGCACGGTGACGGGGTCCTGCGGGGCGAAACCGGTGATGCCCAGCGGCGGGCTCACCTGGATGGCTACTGCCTCCAGTGCGGCACTCGACGACGAGCCGCCGGCGGAGGACCCCGGCGACGTCGTACCGGTCGAGTCAGTTGGCGAGCTGCCGGCACCGCTGGGCGTGCAGCCGGTGACCGTCAGGGCGAGGGCAACCGCCGCCAGCGCGCAGCGCACCCGTGGGCCTCGCAGTGGCCGTCCAGCCGACACCTGATCACTCCCGTTACGTCGTGCGGCCCCACGGCCGGGCCGTCGTGGATAAGACGCGCACCGACCCCGAGATGTTGCCTCGCGAGACCGACAAGGTTTCAGTAAGCGGCTGTGCGTCTGCTCACCATCCGGGCTGGCCCGGAAACCTCACGGCGGATCGGCCGTTGCCCCGGCGTACACCTCCTGGCCGAAACGAATGCCCAGGGCCGGTTCTGCGGCTCCGGGCCACCCGACCGTGACGAGAGATGACTGCACCTCACCGCCCCCCTGCTGACCTGACCGACCACGACGAACGACGCCGCCCCCTGCTCGACCTGTCGCTGACCCAACTCCTCGGCGGCGCCCTCGCCGCCGCTACCGGCGCCGCGCTGGCCTCCCGGCTCGGCGTCGCGGGCACCATCCTCGGCGCCGCCGCGATCAGCCTGGTGTCGGCGATCGGCGGGGCGGCGTACACCCAGTCCCTGCGGCGGACCCACGAACGGGTCCGCTCGGCCGCGGAACGTACCCGGTACGCCAGGTCGCGCGACGGAATCGACAGCCCCGGGGACGGCGTTACCGAGGCGCCGGCCGCTCCGCCCCGCGACGCACCGGACCGGTCGGTCGACAAGCCCGCTCCCGCCGGTCCGCGAACACGTCCGCTGCGGGTTCGCGGCGTGCTCGCCGCCGCTGCCGCCGTGTTCGTCGTCGCGTTCACGGCGATCACCGGCTACGAGCTGTTGACCGGAGAGCCGATCTCCGGGGCGGCCGGGCGGACCACCCTCACCACCACCCTGACCGGCGGAGACGGCTCGGATGCCACCGGTACTCCGGAGCAACCGGCGCCGACGAGTGCCGTGCCGACGACGACGACGCCGACCTCGACCACCGCGCCGACCAGCCCGCCCGCGTCCAGCACGGTCCCGACGAGCAGCAGCCCCTCCGGCAGCAGCCCTCCGAGCAGCGGACCGCCGACGAGCGCCCCACCGGAACCGACCGACCCGCCGGCCAGCCCGTCGCCGCCCGCCCCCTCGCCGTAGCCCTCAGTCCGGCAGCTCGGTCCAATCCGAGACGTCCAGGGCTCCGGAGGGGATGCCGATGCCGTTGGCGATCTCCTCGAGCTCGGCCCGCGACAGCACCTCGGCGAGTGACGGGGCGGCGTGCAGGTTCAGGTACCACCCGCCCGCGCTGTACCTGGTGATGTTCTGGCTGCCGTCGGTGCCGCGGCTGTAGCCCGTCTGGTATTCCTGCGGGCCCTCGGGCGAGGCCGGGTCGTACTCGGCGAACACCATCAGCGCGTCGGCCAGTCTCGCCGGCTGCGGGCCGAACCACAGGGTCGAGCGCAGGACACCCGTGCCGTCCAGCGACGCCGAGCGCGAGGCCCCGACCAGCGACAGGCTCGGCGGCAGGAAGCTGAACTGCACAGGGGCCGTCATGAGCACCGTGTCGTCGGTGCGCACCGTGGCGGCCAGCGCGAGCACCTCGACCCTGGCCTGCTCCGGCGGTGCCGAGGAGGCGACGGTCAGCCAGCCACCGTCGGGTGGCTGCCAGCCGACGGCGTACGTCCCGAGGCCCCGCGGATCCTCGGCGAGCACATCCACGACACGGTCGCCGACGGCCACCGTGCCCCCGGTGGGAACCGGCGTGGGGACACCGGACGGGCCGGGCTCGAACCGGTGCACGACGAGCACGTCGGGATCCGAACCCGCGGTGATGTACGAGCGGAGCGCCGAGCCGGGCGCGGTGATGTCCTCACTGGCGGCGAACCCGGGCGGTTCCGCGTCGACCGCGAAGCCGAGCCGGTCGGGGGCGGCGGCGAAGGCGCCTAGCGGTTGCTCGGTGATCTCGGTCGTCGTGGGTGCGGCCGTCAGGATTCGGCCCGCGGGCACCGGCTGGGGGCTCAGCGTGACCAGCCCGGCGGGGATGCCGACCAGGCCGCCGTGGCCAGGTTCGCGGCGACAATGCCGGCGCGCCGGCGACGCCGGGTCCGCCGCGTGATGCCGACCCAGATCCCGGCGACGAGCCCTTCGACATCGCCAATCGCGGGCTCGTGCTCGCTCAGCGCCCGGCTCAGGTCGCGGCCGCGGCGCCCGTCGTCAGCTGGCGGCATCCTCGGCCTCCCCCCCGAGCGGCTCGTCGGCCATGTGCCAGTCGGCCAGGTCGATGCGCAGGGAGGCCAGTGCGCGTGAGGCATAGCCGCGGACCGTGCCCGGCCGGCACTCCAGCACGGTGGCGATCTCCAGATCGGTGAGTCCCTCGTAGAACCGCAGCACCAACACCACCTGCTGCTGGCGCGGGAGTCAGGCCAGTTCGGTCCACAGTGCCTCCCGGTCGGAGGACGTCTGCTCGGGCGGAAGCGGCAGTCCGCGGGTGGCGGCGTCCACGGCGTCGGGCTGCAGACTCACCGTCCGCAACCGCCGGCGACGACGCCAACTCAGATAGTCGTTGGTCACCATCCGCTTGACGTACAGGTCCGGCCGGGCCACCGCGCTGATCGCGTCCCAGCGGCCGTGCGCCCGGATCAGCACGTCCTGGACGACGTCCTCGGCAAGTTCGCGATCCCGACAGAGCATGACGGCGTAGCGCAGGAGGCTGGGCAGCCGGTCCCGCGCAAAGTCCTCGAACGCCGCTGCCGGCGCTGCCTCACTGGCCACACACACCCCCAGTCCTCATCCCGCTCCGCTCGCGGCGTGGGGCGCGCGGCGACCGCGTCAGGAGCCTGCGCGCCGGCGACCGCCACCACCGCCGTCACTCCACCGCCTCCTGCCGCCTGTCCCCGCACTTCAGACGCCGAGGCGGCACGAGGTGTTGTGCGCCGCCGGCGATCGGCGATGGCGTCATGGCCGCGCGCCTGCAACTGCGGCCACCGCCTAGCGGCTCATGGCAGCAGCAGGAGCAGGCAGGCGACCACCGCTGCACACACGAACGCCGGACCGGCGGTCAGGCGGCGGAACGGATCACGCGGAGGGGGCAGACCAGGCGTCGGCCCCGAGTGCAGAGCGAACGCGAGGATCACCAGCGGCAGTCCGCCCAGCCAGAACCACGCCCAGCGGGTGGCCCGCCTGGGCTGCGATCTCGAGAGCGGCCACGGTGAGTCGCAGCGCGAGCCAGCCGGGAAGCAGCGCGCCGTCGCTGCTCGCGGGCGAGCTCCCGGTCGGTTGCCAGATCACCCCGGGCCACGTGCGGACCGTACCGCGCCGCTACGCCTGAACGGAGCCAGCGCTTCCGGTGTCGTCCGGATGGTGCAACCGCTCCGGCGGCAGGGCTTCGTGGTGCGGTCGGCCGGGGGTACGCCGCTGCTGCTTGAGCTGCGCCTCGTACAGGTGCCGCCGCCCGCCGGCCAACCGCTCGCGGGCGTCGGCCTCCAGGCTCCGGAACACCGACCAGTAGGTGTCGTCGTACTCCTCGACGATCTGGAAGGACCAGCGGCCGTCCAGCACGTTGCGTCCGACGAGCTCCGCTGTCAGCTCGTCAGCCAGCTCGACGTGCCCGGCCGCCCGAAGCGCATCGACGGCGTCGCCGAGTTCGAAGTCGGCCTTGCCGCAGAGTTGGTGAAACGAGTACAGGTGACCCCGGGCCCGCTCGACGCTCTCCAGCGCAGCGGACAGCTGGCCCAGAGCGTCCACCGTCGCGTCGTCCACACCGTCCGCCTCGTGCGCGGTCGTCACGGCGCCAGCATCTCGGCGGTCACGCTGGACTCGGTGTCCGGAATGCCCAGATCAGCGGCGCGCTTGTCGGCCAGCGCGAGCAGCCGCCGGATCCGGCCCGCGACGGCATCCTTGGTCATCGGCGGGTCGGCCAGGGAGCCGAGTTCCTCCAGCGAGGCCTGCCCGTGCTCGAGTCGGAGCC
>JACCSC010000066.1 GCA_013813215.1 Geodermatophilaceae bacterium
CGGCCTGGCTGGTCGAGCGGCTGCAGCGGCCGACGCTGATCATCGCCCCGAACAAGACGCTGGCCGCGCAGCTGGCCAACGAGTTCCGCGAGCTGCTGCCGAACAACGCGGTGGAGTACTTCGTCTCGTACTACGACTACTACCAGCCCGAGGCCTACGTCCCGCAGACGGACACCTACATCGAGAAGGACTCCTCGATCAACGACGAGGTCGAGCGGCTGCGACACTCGGCCACGATGAGCCTGCTCACCCGGCGGGACGTCGTCGTGGTGGCCACCGTCTCCTGTATCTACGGCCTCGGCACGCCGCAGGAGTACCTGAACCGGGCGGCCCGGCTGCAGGTGGGCCAGGAGGTCGACAGGGACTGGCTGCTGCGCCGGCTCGTCGACATCAACTACTCGCGCAACGACCTGTCCTTCACCCGCGGCACGTTCCGGGTGCGCGGGGACACGATCGAGATCTTCCCGGCCTACGAGGAGCTGGCCTTCCGGGTCGAGATGTTCGGCGACGAGGTCGAGCGGCTGTACTTCCTGCATCCGCTGACCGGCGAGGTCGTCCGCGAGGTCGAGGAGATCTTCATCTTCCCGGCGACGCACTACGTGGCCGGGCCGGAGCGGATGGAGCGCGCCATCGCCTCGATCGAGGCCGAGCTGGTCGAGCGGCTGGCTGAACTCGACAAGCAGGGCAAGCTGCTGGAGGCGCAGCGGCTACGGATGCGTACGACGTACGACGTGGAGATGATGCGCCAGGTCGGGTTCTGCTCGGGCATCGAGAACTACTCCCGGCACATCGACGCCCGGGCGCCGGGGTCGGCGGGCTCGTGCCTGCTGGACTACTTCCCCGAGGACTTCCTGTTGGTCATCGACGAGTCGCACGTCACCGTCCCGCAGATCGGCGGGATGTACGAGGGGGACATGAGCCGCAAGCGGACGCTGGTCGACCACGGCTTCCGGCTGCCGTCAGCGGTGGACAACCGGCCGCTGAAGTTCGAGGAGTTCCTCGACCGGATCGGCGACACCGTCTACATGTCCGCCACCCCGGGTCCCTACGAGCTGGGGCGGGCCAAGGGCGAGTTCGTCGAGCAGGTGATCCGGCCGACCGGCCTGGTCGACCCGGAAGTGATCGTCAAGCCGACCAAGGGTCAGATCGACGATCTGGTGCACGAGATCCGGGTCCGCGCCGAGCGGGACGAGCGGGTGCTGGTCACCACCCTGACCAAGAAGATGTCCGAGGACCTCACCGACTACCTGCTCGAGCTGGGCATCCGGGTCCGCTACCTGCACTCGGAGGTCGACACGCTGCGTCGGGTCGAGCTGCTGCGCGAGCTGCGCAAGGGCGACTTCGACGTGCTGGTCGGGATCAACCTGCTGCGGGAGGGGCTGGACCTGCCCGAGGTGTCGCTGGTCTCCATCCTGGACGCGGACAAGGAGGGCTTCCTGCGTTCGGGGACCTCGCTGATCCAGACCATCGGCCGGGCGGCGCGCAACGTCTCCGGTCAGGTGCACATGTACGCCGACCGGATCACGCCGTCCATGGCTAAGGCGATCGACGAGACGAACCGGCGGCGAGCCAAGCAGGTGGCCTACAACGAGGAGCGGGGCGTCGACCCGCAGCCGCTGCGCAAGCAGATCAACGACATCCTGGACGGCCTCTATGACGACGCGGTCGATGCCGACCGGGCTTCGCAGCGCGTGCTGGGCGGGTCCGGCCGGCAGCAGTCGAGGGGCAAGGCGCCCGTGCCGGGCCTGTCCTCCCGCGTCACCAGGGCGGGCTCGACCTCGCTGGACGTGGCGTCCATGCCGCGCGCCCAGTTGGCCGACCTGATCCAGCAGCTGTCCGACCAGATGCTCGCCGCGGCGCGGGAGCTGCAGTTCGAGCTGGCCGCGCGACTGCGCGACGAGATCAACGACCTGAAGAGGGAACTGCGCGGGATGGACGCCGCCACCCGCTGACCGCTTTGACGCTTACTCGGCACCGGCGGGCTCGGCGACCAGCCGGCCGTCGGCGTACACCTGCCGCACCCGGCCGGTGATCCCCTCGAGGTCCATGGCGTCCCCGTCGAAGACCACGAGGTCCGCCCGCTTGCCGGCTTCGATCGACCCGAACTCCTCGTCGACCCCGAGCAGGCGGGCGGCGGACAAGGACGTCGCGTGCCACGCTTGCGCCGGGGACATCCCGCACTCGACCATCAGGCCCAGCTCGCGCAGGTTCTGCCCGTGCGCGCCCACCCCGCTGTCGGTACCCATCGCCACCGGGACGCCCGCAGTGATGGCGCGGGTGATGGACGCGGTGTGGTCGTCGATCACCATCCGCGCCTTGTCGATCATGTGCTGGGGCAGGGCTGCCCCGAGGTCGACCAGGTCGAGCACCATTCGTGGCGCGACCAGGGTGGGCACCAGCCACGTGCCGGCGGTCAGCATCATGTCGATCGCCTCGTCGTCGAGGTAGATCCCGTGCTCGATCGACCGCACGCCGTTGCGGATGGCGACCTTGATCCCCTCGGTGGCCTGGGCGTGGGCCATGACGAACCGGCCGGCCGCCGTCGCCTCCTCGACCAGGACCGCGATCTCGGCGTCCCGGAACTGCCCGCGCCGGGGGTCGCTGCGCGGGGACAGCACTCCGCCGCTGGTCGCCACCTTGATTACGTCGGCGCCGTTGCGGATCAGCTCACGGACCTTGCGGCGCATCTCGTCGGGGCCGTCGACGATGGTCCGTGGCCGGCCCGGGTGGTCGGCGAGCAAGGCGAGTTCGGCGCCGCAGGGCATCCAGGCGTCGCCGTGCCCGCCGGTCTGGCTCAGCATGTTCAACGAGATCTGCATCCGCGGGCCGGCGACCAACCCGTTCCGGACCGCCGTGGCCACCCCCAGATCGGCGCCGCCGGCGTCCCGGACGGTCGTGATGCCCTGCTCCAGGGTGACCCGGAGGTTGTGGATCGCCTCGTAGAACGGGTAGCTGAACGGCGTCTGCACCATCCTCAGCACGTCGACCCCGCTGAACATCACGTGCACGTGACAGTCGAACAGGCCCGGCAAGAGCGTCGTTCCGCTGCAGTCAACCCGCTCGTCGCCGTCCAGATCCGTTCCGACCTCGACGAAGCGACCGTCCTCCACCACGACGTCCGCGGGCGCGGGTGCGGAACCCGTGCCGTCGAAGACCCGCCCGCCGCCGTACACCGTTCTCATGCCGGGGACCCTAGTGTGCGCCCTCGGCGAAAGTGGTTAGGCGGGCTAACGAGTTGTCGGTAGGGTGCCGGCATGCTTCCTGCTGACCTGGCGCTCCTTCGCATCCCCGGCGTTCCGACCCTGAGCCCGGACGGCCGCCTCGCCGTCGTCCCTGTGACCCGGCTCGACCTCGACGAGAACGAGTACCGCACCCAGCTCTGGCGGGTGCCCACCGACGGTGGGGCGCCGCGCGTGCTGACCCACGGCACGAAGGACGGCGCCCCCAGCGTCTCGCCGGACGGGCAGTGGCTGGCGTTCCTGCGCGGCGACGACAAGAGCCGCCCGCAACTGCACGTCATGGCCATGGACGGTGGCGACCCACGCTGCCTGACCGACCAGCCGCTCGGCGCGGGCGCCCCGGTGTGGAGCCCGGACTCGGCCTCGATCGCCTACGTCGCCCGGGTGCCCGAAGCCGGTCGCTACGGCACCGAGGAGAAGGTCACGCCGGACAAGGAGGCGCCCCGGCTGATCACCGAACTGCAGTACCGGGTGGACAATCTGGGCTTCACCAACGACCGGCGTCCGCAGCTGTTCGTGATCGACGCCCACGACGAGGACGCCGAGCCGGTCCAGATCAGCGAGGGTGACTCCGACCACGGCGACGTCACCTGGAGCCCGGACGGCTCCCGGCTGGCCTTTGTCAGCGCCCGGCACGACGACCGCGACCGCGGGCTGGCGCAGGACGTGTTCACCTGCGCCAGCGACGGCTCCGACGTACGCCGGCTGACCGATACGTCGACGTTCGTCTCCGCCCCGGCGTACAGCCTCGACGGGGCCAGCGTCTGGTTCCTCGGTTCGGGTGATCTCGGCCCGGAGCGGCTGGACTTCGTGGCCAACCAGGCCGGCCTGTGGTCGGTGCCGGCGGACGGCTCGGCTGCACCCACCCGGCACACCGACCCCGAGGCCGACGACCTCTCCGACGGCAACCCGCGGCTGACGGTGACCACCGACGGCGTCCTCGCCGTCCGGTTGAACCGCGGCGCGGTCGAACTGCTGCGCCTGTCCTCGGACGGCACCGACCGGGAGACCGTGCTCGGCGGCCAGCGGCAGGTCCGCGGTCACGCCGCGGCCGGGGGAGTGGTGGTGGCCATGGTCGCCGGACCCGACTCGATCGGTGAGGTCGTCGTGCTCCGCGACGGCCAGGAGACGGTGCTCACGAGCTTCGGCGACAAGATCACGGCGACCGGGCGGCTGCACGAACTCACCGAGTTCACGGCCGAGGCCGACGACGGCTACCCCGTGCACGGCTGGATCGTCCGGCCGTCGGGGGAGGGGCCGCACCCGGTCCTGCTCAACGTGCACGGCGGTCCGTTCGCGCAGTACGGCTGGACGCTGTTCGACGAGGCCCAGGTGTACGCCAGCGCCGGGTACGCCGTCGTCATGTGCAACCCGCGCGGCGCGGCCGGCTACGGCGCGGCGCACGGGCGGGCGATTCGCCACGCGATGGGTGACCGCGACATGGCCGACGTCCTGGCCTTCCTGGACGCGGCCGTGGCCGAGCCGGACCTGGACGGCGAGCGGGTCGGCGTGATGGGCGGCTCGTACGGCGGGTTCATGACCACCTGGCTGATCGGGCACACCGACCGCTTCGTCGCCGCGATCAGCGAGCGGGCCTACAACGAGCCGGTCAGCTTCGTCGGCTCGAGCGATATCGGCTGGTTCTTCCCCGGCGAGTACGCCGGTACCGACCCCGAACAGATGGCCGCGCAGAGCCCGCTGGCGTTCGTGGACCAGATCAACACGCCGACGATGGTGATCCACTCCGAGCACGACTGGCGCTGCCCGGTCGAGCAGGGGCAGCGGCTGTTCGTCGCGTTGAAGCTGCGCGGCGTCGAGACCGAGTTGCTGCTCTTCCCGGGCGAGGGCCACGAGCTGTCCCGGTCCGGGCTGCCATCACACCGGATCGCCCGCTTCGAGCACGTCCTGCGCTGGTGGGGCAAGCACCTGCCCACCTCGGTCAACCCGCCTGCGGCCGAACCGGTCGCGGAGGAC
>JACCSC010000094.1 GCA_013813215.1 Geodermatophilaceae bacterium
AGGAACGGCTTGACCGTCCTCCGTACTCGCGGACGGGCGAACTCCGACAGGTAGATCGCTGTCGCCAGCCCCAGCGGCACCGCAATGCCCAAGGCGATAGCGGTGATCAGCAGGGTGGAGTTCAGCAGCGGCAGGACGCCGAGGCGGAACTGCTCCGACTCGGGACCAGTGAACGGCCGCCACGCCGTATCGGTGAAGAACTCGACGACCGACACCCCAGGAATCCCGAACAGCGCGAAAGCCTCGACGAACACGACGAGGATGATGCCGATGGTGGTGGCGACGGACACGCCGGCGCACAGCCACAGCAGCCCGAGCACGACCCGCTCGCCGTAGCGCGGCCGCGGCGTCGTGAGGCTTCGTCCGACCGGATCACCGCTCGGGGCCGAGTCGACCACGTCAGTGGTGGATGTCGAGCTCACGGGCCTCCTGCCGTTGATCCATCAAGCGAACATGCCACCCCGCCGGGAGCGCAGGCCAGGTTCCCGACGGGGCAGCATGTCGAACGGGTCGGTGTCGGTCAGCCCCCGATCGCCTCCTCGAGCGCGGTCGACGCCTCCGAGATCTCGTCCTCGGAGGCCGGGATGTAGCCGACGCTCTCGATCACGTCACCGACGTTCTCGACGTAGAAGGTGACGTAGTCGGCCACCTCCGGACGCGACAGCGCCTCGTTCTTGACGTAGATGAACAGCGGGCGGGTCAGGCCGTAGCTGCCGTCTTGCGCCGACTCGACGCTCGGCCCGACGCAGCCCTCGCCGGCGTCGTACTCGACGGCGGTCAAGGCGCCCTCGGCGCTCTCCTGGAAGTAGGCGAAGCCGAAGAAGCCCCAGGCCCCGGGCGTGCCCTGGATGCCCTGCGAGATGACGTTGTCGTCTTCGGAGGCGTTGTAGTCCTGGCGCGGAGACTCGATCTCGCTGGGCTCGAGGATCGTCTCGTTGAAGAAGTCGTAGGTCCCGGAGTCAGTTCCTGGCGCGAAGATCTCCACCGGGTCCGACGGGAAGTCGGGATTCACCTCGTCCCAGGTGCTGGCGGCACCGTCCGGTCCCCACAGCGTGATGAGTTCGTCGGTGGTGAGGCAGGTGACGTAATCCGTCGCCGGGTTGACGACCATGGTGAGCGCGTCGGTGCCGACCCGGATCTCGGTGTACTCGATCCCGTTCTCCTCGCACAGGGCAGCCTCGTCGTCCTTGATGGGACGAGAGGCGTTCGAGATGTCGGTGTCGCCGGTCCCGCAGAACCGCTCGAAGCCACCGCCGGTCCCAGAGATACCCAAGGTCACCGTCACATCCGGCTGGATCGCTGAGTACTCCTCGTTGATGGCGTCGGTGAGAGGACCGACGGTCGAGGAACCATCGATCTCGATGGCCCCGCTCAGCGTCTCCTCGCCGGCACCCGGCTCACCGTTGCCGTTGGAGGCGGGATCCTCGTCACCACCACAGGAGGCCAGGACCAGGCACAGCGCCAGAGCCATGGGCAGGGCCGCACTCTTGAGGGTGCGTCGATTCACGTGTGGTGCCTCTCTGCTGGGGCCAGGATTGGCCGCGTCGTCTCGCCTTACTCCCGCAAGTTAGGCAGGCCAGATGACACGTTGGACCGGCGACGGTGTACGGACGGTGAACGTGAGTGGTACAGCGTGCCTTCAGCCCGACTCGCTGACCCACTCCGCGGCCGGCCGCATCGGCATGACGCCGGTGACCACGTAGACGACCTGCCGGGCGACCCGCACACCGTGGTCGGCGAACCGCTCGTAGTAGCGACCGAGCAGGGTCATGTCGATCGCCGGTTCGATGCCGTGCTCCCATCGGTCAGACAGCAGCGTCCGGAACAGGTCCTTGTGCAGGCGATCGACGATGTCGTCGTCGGCTTCGAGTTCCTTGGCCCGGTCGAGATCACGGCTGGCGATCACGCTTGCCGTTTTCGCGACGATCGCCTGGGCCGCCTCGCCCATCTCCAGGATCGTGGGCCGCAGATCGGGCGGGACGGCGGATTCCGGGAAGCGCAGCTTGGCCACCTTGGCGACGTGCGCGCTGAGATCGCCCATGCGCTCCAGGTCAGCGGCCATCGACAGTGCGGTCACGATGATGCGCAGGTCGGTGGCCACCGGCTGCTGTCGGGCCAGCAGCTGGAAGCAGGCGTCGTCGAGGTCGGCCTTGAGCCGGTCGATGTCGCGATCGGAGTCGATGACCCAGTCCGCGAGGGTGTAGTCAGCGTCGAGCAGGGCCGTCGTCGCCCGCGACATGGCGAGTTCGACATGGTTGGTCATCGTGACGAGTTGACCGCCGATCTGGTCCAGCTCGGCTTGGAACACTGCACGCACGTGGGCACTCCCGGGTCGGGTGGGTTTCACACGCTAGCCAGCATGCGTGACATCGATGGTCAGCGGGCAATGACGGCGGGTGAACGCCCGGTGAACGCCGGGCAATCAGCGCGATGCCGGCCGGCGGTAGTTGACGTCGACGTCCCACCGGGTGAACCCGAGCCGTTCGTACAGGGCGACCGCTGCGGAGTTGGACTCGTCGACGTACAGCATCACCTGCGCCAGGCCGCGGCTGCGCAGGTAGCGCAGCCCGGCCGCGGTCAACGCCGGGCCGAGCCGCTGGCCCTGCATCGACGGGTCGACGCCCAACGCGTACACCTCGCCGATGGGCTCGTGGGCGTGCTCACCGCCATGGTGGTGGGCCGCGCTCGCACCGCGGCCGTGGATCTTGGTCCAGTGGAACCCGCCGATCGAGCCGTCCTCGCGCACCGCCAGCAGGAATCCCTCGGGGTCGAACCAGGGCTCCTTCTCGCGGGTCTGGATCTGCCGCAGGGTCCAGCCGCCCTGGTCGGGGTGGTCGGCGAAGGCCCGGTTGTTCACCTCGGTCCAGGCCTGCTCGTCCTGGCCGACCACGAAGCTGCGCAGCGTCACGCCGTCGGGCAACTTCACCGGCGGCAGGCCGGACAGCAGCGATCGGCGCAGCTGCCAGAGCACCCGCGCCTCGCGGTAGCCCAGCCGCTCGGCGAGAGCCTGCGCGCCAGGCAACCGGCCGTGCGCCCACAGCCGCAGCCGGCCGTCGTCGGTGCGTTCCTCCAGCCCTCGAACCAGGGTCTTCCCGATGCCGTGGTTGCGGTGCTCGGGGTGGACGGCCAGCTCGGCCGCCCCGCCACCGACCAAGTCCGTCGGGTCCAGGTGGGCGTAGCCGACAAGCCGGCCCGAGGGCTCACGCGCGAGCAGGTTGCGGGCCTCGCGCTCCCCCCCGTGGCGCAGGTGCAGCAGCACGTGCTCGCTGACCGGGCTCACGCCGTCGACGTCGCTGGCGGAGTCCAGCAGGGCGAGGACCTCGTCCAGCTCCGCGGGGTCCAGTTGGGTGCGTTCGTGGATCCGGGTCGTCACTGATCGGACAGTACGGCGGCCGCCGCGGCCTGATCCAGCTTGTAGCCGACGTTTCGGACCGTTCCGATCAGGGCTTCGTGGTCCGAGCCGAGTTTGGCCCGCAGCCGGCGCACGTGGACGTCGACGGTTCGGGTGCCGCCGAAGTAGTCGTAGCCCCAGACCTCCTGGAGCAGCTGGGCGCGGCTGAACACCCGGCCGGGGTGCTGGGCGAGGTACTTCAGCAGCTCGAACTCCTTGTACGTCAGGTCCAGCAGCCGTCCGCGCAGCCGGGCGGAGTACGTGTCCTCGTCGATGGTCAGGTCACCGGCGGTGACGACCGGGTCCGCCGCCACCGCCGCGAGTGCGGCCCGGGCCAGGGCGAGCCGCAGCCGGGCATCCACCTCGGCCGGGCCCGCGGTCTCCAGCACGACGTCGGACAGCTGCCAATCCGCACTGAGCGCGATCAGGCCTCCGGCGCCGAAGACACCCAGAACCGGCGCTGCGACCCCGGTGCCGTGCAGCAGCCGGCAGAACGCGCGGGCGGGGGCGAGGTCGTGCCGGGCGTCGACCAGGATGGCGTCACCTGGGTTGGCGTCCAGCAGCAGCCGGACGTCGGGTACGGCGACGCGCACGGAGTGGCCCAGCAAGCCGAGCGCGGGCAGCACTTCCGCGGGCGTCTGCCGGGCTGCGGTCATGAGCAGGAGCTCCATCGTGCCTCCCGCGGTCGAGACGAGAACCTGACCGGTCCGCAACGCTGCACGATCGGGAAGCGCAGGATATCCGACGTCGAGGGGTCGTCTGGGACCATCGCCGTTGTGACGCACGTCCTGCAGCGGATGGCCTCGAGCCGGCTCTGGCACCACGGCCCGGCCCTCGTGCTGGCCGCGGGTCTGGCCCTGCTGCTCGGTAGCGGCCCGGACGACGGGGAGCTGACCCGGACGATCGTCGCCGTCGCGGTACTGCAGGCCGGTCTCGTCCTCACCTGGTCGGCGGCGCTGGGTTTTCGGGGGTATGTGGGCTCGCTGCTCATCGGGGCCGGGGCGGCCGCCGCGGCCGACGTGGCCGCCCTGGACGTCGGTGACCAGTTCGGCTCGACCGGCGACGACCGGCTCGGGCCGCTGGCCGCCGTCCTCGCCTTGGCCCTGATTCTCGCCTTCGTACACCAGCTGACCCGGCGGTCACCGCGGGTGGTCCTCACCGAGTCCATGGCCGGCGTGACGCTGTTGAGCGCGCTGGTCGTCGCGCCGTCGGCGTACCTCGTCCTGGCCCAGCTCAGCGAGGGGCCGGCGCTGCTGCGGACCTGCGTGGCCTCGCTCGGTGCCGCTCTCGTCGTGGGGCACCTGGTCGACCTGCTCGTGCCGGTGCCGCGGATCGTCGAGGGGGTGCCGCGGGGCCTGCTCGGCTTCGTCCTGGGAACCGGCGCGGGCATGTACGCCGCCGTACGCACCGAGGGCACCGACGGCCTGGTCGAGCAGCTCGGCTCGCTGATCCTGGGCGGCGTGCTCGGCGGGCTGGCCTGCCTGCTCGCCATAGGGGCGTCCTACGCCGCCGTGGAACGTCGCGGCTCGTCGGCGGCCAAGGCCGTCGTGCAGGCCGCCTTGCCCTTCGCCGCCGCGGCACCGGTCGCGTACTTCGTGGCGGTCCTGGTCGCGGGCTGAGCCGGCTACGTCCGCGTCTGGGACGATCGCAGGCGTGAGTGTGCGCGGGGTGGCGATCTTCCTCGTCGTCCTGCTCGGTCTGCTGCTGGCGCTGGACCGCTTCGGTGTCGCGTACGCCGAGGATCGGGTGGCGGCGCAGCTGCAGGAGGAACTCGCGCTGAGCAGCACGCCCGAGGTCGACATCACCGGCTTCCCCGCGCTGACCCAGGCGATCGCCGGCCGGTACGACGACGTCCGGCTCCGGTTGGACTCCGCCGACATCGCCGGCCTCAGCGATCTGGACGTCGTCGTCGAGCTGCACGGGCTGCGTATCACCCTGGCCGAGCTGTTCTCCGAGGAGGTGGAGGCCATCCCGGTCGGGCGCATCGACGGTGCGGTCTCCGTGCCCTACGCCACGGTGGCCGAGCAGCTCGGCGACGGTGTGACGGTCGCGCGGGGGGACGGCGGGGTCACGGTCACCGACACTTTCGAGGTGCTCGGCCAGGACGTCCCCGTCTCCGGGACCGGTGAGGTGACCGTCGTCGGTCCGCGGCAGCTCGCGGTCACCGTCGTGGCGCTGAACCTGGCCGGCGTGGACATCCCCGAGTTCCTGATCGAGCAGCTGCAGGAACAGCTCAGCTTCACCTACGAGCTGCCCCCGTTGCCGTTCGGCTTGACGATCACCGACGCCCGCGCCACGGCGGACGGGTTCGACGTCACCGCCGAGGCGTCCGATGCGGTGATCGACCCCGACGCCATCCCGACTGATTGAGTCAGGAATAGACTTCCCGGTTGCCTGCTTCTTCCGGCATGACCGGCGCTTTCCTCGCCCTCGTCGTGCTCACCGCGGCGACCGTGTTCGGGCTGCGGTGGCAGGCCCGCCGGGGCCGTTTCACCGCCGCGGCGTCCACTGCCCCGACCGCGTTGGACGGACTCGGGATCCGACCGGGCGCGGTGACCCTGCTGCAGTTCTCCAGCCGGATCTGCGCGCCCTGCCGGGCGACGAGCCGGCTGCTCGCGGACATCGCCGGCACCCACCCGGCGGTCGAGCACCTGGAGATCGACGTCGAGGCGCACCTGGCCGCCGTTCGGGCGCTGGATGTCCGCCGTACGCCGACGCTGTTCGTCCTCGACCGCGGCGGCAACGTGGTGGTCCGGGCCAGCGGTCTGCCGGCCCGGGCCGACGTCGAGTCGGCTCTGCAACCGCTGCTCACGGCCGCCTGAACCCATGCCCGCCCTGGTGTTACCGTCGCCCGGCATCGACCTGGAGCCCTCATGACCGTCGACTCACGCGGCCTGCGCTTCGCCGCCTGGTTGACCACCGCCGTGCTCGTCGTGGTGCTGGTGACCGGGAGTGGCTGGCTGCTGCTGGCCCAGTCCCTCGTCTTCGCCCTCGGCGCGTTCTTCGGTCTGCGCCGCTCGCCGTACGGACTGCTCTTCCGGTACGTCGTCGCGCCGAGGCTCGGCCCGCCGCGGGAGAGCGAGCCCGAGGCGCCGCCGCGCTTCGCCCAGCTCGTCGGCCTGCTGTTCGGCCTGGCCGGTACCGTCGGCTACCTGCTCGGCGCGCCGCTGCTGGGCGCCATCTCCACGTCGGCCGCGCTGGCCGCGGCCTTCCTCAACGCAGCCTTCGGCTTCTGCCTGGGTTGCGAGATCTTCCTGCTCCTGCGCAGGGCAACCCGCCGCACCAGCACCGTCCCCACCCGCAAACAAGAAGGAGCACCCGCATGACCAGCAAGCGAGCCGACGTCCTCGTCGATGCCGACTGGGCGCAGGAACATCTGGACGACCCGAAGGTGGTCTTCGCCGAGGTGGACGAGGACGTCACCGCCTACGACGGCGGCCACATCGCGGGGGCGGTGAAGCTGGACTGGAAGACCGAGCTGCAGGACCAGGTGGTCCGGGACTTCGTGAACAAGGAGGACTTCGAGGCGCTGCTCTCGGCCAAGGGGATCGGCAACGACGACACGGTGGTGCTCTACGGCGGCAACAACAACTGGTTCGCGGCGTACGCCTACTGGTACTTCAAGGTCTACGGCCACGCCGACGTACGGCTGCTCGACGGCGGCCGGAAGAAGTGGGAGCTGGACGGGCGGGAGCTGTCCACCGACACCGTGAGCCGGGAGACGACGTCGTACACGGCCTCGAACCCGGACACCTCGATCCGTGCCTTCCGGGACGAGGCGCTGGACGCGATCGACAACAAGAATCTCGTCGATGTCCGCTCGCCGGACGAGTTCAGTGGCAAGCTGCTCGCCCCGGCTCACCTGCCGCAGGAGCAGAGCCAACGCGGCGGGCACATCCCGAGTGCGATCAACGTGCCGTGGAGCAAGGCGGCCAACGACGACGGCACGTTCAAGTCCGACGACGAGCTGCGCACCCTGTACGCCGACGCCGGCCTGGACGACGGCCGGGACACCATCGCGTACTGCCGGATCGGGGAGCGCTCGTCGCACACCTGGTTCGTCCTGCGCGAGTTGCTCGGCCACGAGAACGTCAAGAACTACGACGGCTCGTGGACCGAGTACGGCTCGCTGGTCGGCGTGCCGATCGCCAAGGGCGCCTGAGGTGTGCGGCGCACCGTCCCAAGGGCGGGCCGGCCTGGAGGCCGTCGACCTGACCAGGGAGACGGTCATCCAGGGCTGCGTCCGGCGCGACGGCGCGCCGGTGGCGGCGGCGTACGTGCGGCTGCTGGACGGCACCGGCGAGTTCACCGCGGAGGTGCAGTCCTCCGCGGAGGGGCAGTTCCGGTTCTTCGCCGCGCCGGGGGACTGGACCGTCCGAGTCCTGAGCGCCGCCGGGCGCGGTGAGGTGAGTCTGACCTGCGACCGTGGGCTGAACGAGGCCGAACTGGTCCTGGCCTGACCTGTGCCGTTCCCCGGTGTGGGCCGCGGGCAGGCATAGGCTGCCGATCGTGCTCGAGACGCTGCTCGCGGTGGCCGTGATCGCGCTCGCCGTCGCGGTGGCGGCCCTGGCCGGCTGGCTCGTTTTCCGGCTCGCGCGCCCCCCGGGGTGACGGCGTGCTCGACGCGGACTCCGACGACCTGCGCAGCGGCCCCGACCTGCACCCCGCGCTGCTGTCCCTGCTGCCGTTGGTCGGTACCTGGTGCGGGGAGGGGCAGGTCGGCTACCCGACGATCGAGGGGCAGCACTACCGCCAGGAGGTCCGCTTCGCCCACGACGGGCGGCCGTTCCTCGCCTACTCCGCCAGCGCCGTACTGCTCGGTCCGGACGGCGACGTGGTGCGCCGGTCGGCCCGGGAGGTCGGCTGGTGGCGGGCCGCCGACGGGGACCGGTTCGAAGTCCTGCTGGCGCACCCGACGGGCATCGTGGAGATCTACCTCGGCACCGCCGCCGGCCCGACGTCGTGGGAGCTGTCGACCGACGTGGTCGTGCGGACGCAGACCGCCAAAGAGGTGACCGCCAACCACCGGCTGTACGGGATCGTCGACGGCGCCTTGCTCTACGCCGTCGACATGGCCGCCGTCGGGCAACCGCTGCAGCCGCACCTGTCCGCGCGCTTGGAGCGGACCTCGGGTTAGCGTTGCCCGCATGAGCATCATCAAGAGCGCAGTGAAAACCGGTATCGCCGTCAAGGCCTTCGACCTGGCTCGACGCGAGATGCGCAAGCCGGAGAACCAGCGCAAGGCCAAGGAGCTTCTCGCCAAGGCGCAGCACGAGTTCCGCAAGCCGCAGAATCAGCAAAAGGCGAAGGACGTGCTGAGCAAGGTGACTAAGCGGACGCCTGGCCGCTAGTCGGTGCCGCGATCCCGGGGGCGAAGCCCCTGGGAAGTGACATGGACAATCCCCGGGCGGCTCCTGACATGCTCTGTCAGGGTCGGCTGGACGAGGGCCGACGCCCGGGGATCGGGTGTCCATCCGGTTCTCGCCACACCGCCGTCGGCGGATGAGGTGGAACCTTCTGTCCGTTGGGACGGCGGCTAGCGGACGGCCACCTCACGTGTCCTGTAGCTATGCAACTCCGGACCACCTCCTTCCTCGTGTACCCGGAACGGTACGACGAGCGCCGTCGGCTGGCAACGGCTTACCCGATGCCGGTCAGCCGCTGCACGAGCGGCGTCAGGTCGGTCGGCGAACGGGTCCGGCCGTCGAGGGCGACCACCTCCGCGGCACCCCGCACGCTGGACACCAGCCACACGCCGTCGGCCGCGTGCAGCTCGGCGACGGTTCCGGCGCTGGTCTCGGTCGCGAGGCCGGCCGGCCCGGCCGCGGCGAACAGGGCCTGCTGCGTCGTACCGGCGAGGATCCCGGTGGATACCGGCGGCGTCCGCAACGTGCTCCCGACCGCCCAGACCACGCTCGAGGTCGGTCCCTCGAGCAGCAGCCCCTCGGCGGAGGTGAAGATCACGTCGTCGGCGCCCCGTTCGCGCGCCTGCCGGCCGGCGGCGAGGTTGATCGCGTAAGAGAGCGACTTGATGCCACCCAGCAGCCAGGGCGCCGCGGCCCGGGCGTCGGCCGGCCAGCCGAGGGACAGGGTGACCACAGCGATTCCCGAGCGTCGCTGCCGCAGGATGTCGGCCGACAGCGGACTCACGGTGCCGATCGCGGTGTATCCCGCCTCGCCTTCCACGCCGCGGCTGAGGACGAGCTTGAGCACCGCGTCGGTCTCGACCGGTTCGGCGAGCAGGGCAGCGATCAGCCGCTCCCATTCCGCGCTGGTCGGCCCGGCGATGCCGAGCGCGGTAGCCGACCGACGCAGCCGGGCCAGGTGAGCTGGGACCTTGCGCGGCTGGCCGGCTTGGACCAGCAGGCTCTCGAACGCGCCGTCGCCGCGGGTCGGGGCGAGGTCGAAGGCGCTGAAGACCGGCGTGGCCGGATCGACGAGCCGTACGTCGCCGTCGGCCAGCACACCTACTCGTCGGCGCTCCACGGCGGCCGAGCCTACGAGACCACACGACGAGGCGGAGGCGCCTAGGATCGCGTCGATGCCCAAGTCGACGCCGGAGACGCTGCTGACCGCCTCCGCGGAGGGGAGTGCGTCGGCGACACCACTGGCCGCCTCCGCGGAGGGGAGTGCGTCGGCGGAGCTGCCGCAGACGCTGCGGGCCCGCGGCTACCGGCTCACGCCGCAGCGACAGATGGTGCTCGACGCCGTGATCGGCCTGGGGCAGGGAACGGCGGAGGAGATCGGCTCGCGGGTCCGCGAGTCCTCACCGGGGGTCAACATCACCACCGTCTACCGGACGCTGGACCTGCTCGAACAGCTCGGCCTGGTGCGGCACCGTCACTTCGGGCACGGCGCGCCGCTCTACCACGCCTCCGACAACGACATCGTGCACGCGGTCTGTCACGGCTGTGGTGCGGTGCTGGTCATCCCGCAGGAGCTACTCGCGCCGGTGGCCAAGTGGTTGACCGACGAGCGTGGCTTCGACCTCGACACGGGGCACATCGCGCTGGCCGGGATGTGCGCCGACTGCGCGGCCGGGCGACAGGCCACCTGATCGTGCTGACCTCGCCGCTGCTCGACCTGCCGCGCGCCGTGCCTGCCGGCGGGGTGGACGCCGGGCTGGCCCTGCACTACGGCGACCCCCTGCGCGAGCAGCGGACCCTCACCGAGGACGTCGGCTGGATCGACCGCAGCAACCGAGGCGTGCTCGTCGTGCCGGGCGTCGACCGGCTGTCCTGGCTGCACAGCCTGACCAGCCAGCACCTGTCCGAGCTGCCCGACGGCCGGGCGACCGAGGCCCTCGTGCTGTCCCCGCACGGTCACGTCGAGCACCACCTGCTGGTGACCGAGGTGGGCGGCACGACCTGGCTGGACGTGGAACCGGGGACCACCGAGCAGCTGCTGCGGTTCCTGGACTCGATGCGCTTCATGCTGCGCGTGGACCCGCAGGACGTCGGCGCGCAGTGGGGGGTGCTCAGCCTGGTCGGGCCGCGGGTGCCGGCCGTGCTGGCGCACCTCGGGGTCGACGTACTGGAGCCGTACGACGTGGCCGCCCGCGGGACCGGCTGGCTACGCCGGATGCCGTGGCCGGGCCTCGACGCCGCGGACCTGCTGGTGCCGCGGACCGCCCTGGCCCAGACCGTCGCCGAGCTCACCGCCGCCGGTGTCGTCCCGGCCGGCATGTGGGCGTTCGAGGCGCTGCGGGTGGCCGCCCGGCGCCCGCGCCTGCGCTTCGAGACCGACCACCGCACGATCCCGCACGAGGTGGGGTGGCTGGACACTGCCGTCCACCTGAACAAGGGTTGCTACCGCGGGCAGGAGACGGTGGCCCGCGTGCACAACCTCGGTCGCCCGCCGCGCAAGCTCGTGCTGCTGCACCTCGACGGCTCGGTCGAGGAGCTGCCGGCGACCGGCACTCCGGTCACCTCGGCCGGCAAGCAGGTCGGCTTCGTGACGACCGCCGTCCGCCACCACGAGCTGGGGCCGGTCGCCCTGGCCATGCTCAAACGGAACACGCCCGACGATGCCGAGCTGCTCGCCGGCACCGTCCCCGCGGCCGTCGACCCGGCCAGCTGACTCAGGCCAGCACGCGGACGAACACGTCCAAGGCGCGGTTGCTGTCGCCGAGCACGAGGTTCGGCGCGAGCGAGTGGAACGTGACGATCCGCCCGTCTGCCGACAGCGCCGGATCCACGCCGCCGCGCGCCGACTCTCGACCTCGGATGTTCAGGGACACCCGCTGGGTGGTGCCGGTGGACAGCTCGTGGACGAAGCAGTCCACGAAGCCGTTGGTGTCCTTGTCGACCAGGGTGCTGGCGGCCGAGGCGAAGGCGACGAACCGGCCGTCGGCGGAGATGTCCAGCCGGATGTAGCCGCTGTCGATGTCGCCCTGAGCCCCGGAGCTGTGCACGGACACCAGGCTCGTCGTGGCCGCGGCGATGTCACGGACGAAGATGTCCCGTGCACCGTTGCCGTCCCCCGGCACGAGGTTGCCCGCGTCGGAGGAGAACGCGACTCGCGCGCCGTCGGCCGAGACGGCCAGGCCGTTCAGCCCGCTCTCGCCGTCGCCGGTTCCGGCGGATCCGGTCGACACCAACGTCGTCGTACCGGCCGACCGGTCGCGGGCGTAGACCTGGGCCAGCCCACCGGAGCTGCCGGGGACGAGCGTCGTGGCCCGCGAGGCCCAGACCATGGCCCGGCCGTCGTCGGACAGGGCGGGTGCGAAGGCGTCGTCGTCGGCCGGACCACCTGAACCGACGGAGGCCAGTTCGACACTCCCGGTGGCCGCGGACACGACGAAGACGTCGGTCCGCGCGTTCTGGTCACCCGCCACCAGATCGGTGGCCTGGGAGAGGAACGCGACCGTGCGACCGTCGGCCGAGATGGCCGGCGCGAAGCTGTCGTCGTCCGCGTCCGACCCGAAGCGACTGAGCGAGATACGGGCCGTCGCGCCCCGCAGCCGATCCCGGACGAAGACGTCCGAGTGCCCGGTGAGATCGGCCGGGGCCAGGTTGCTCGCGTCGGAGGCGAACGCGACGAACCGCCCGTCAGCAGAGATCGAGGGCTGTACGCCGTCGCTCGTGGCCTCGACCTCCGCGGAGCTGACCGACACGCGCTCGGTCGTACCCAGCACGCGATCCCTGACGAACACGTCCTGGCGGCCATTGGTGTCGCCGGGCACCAGGTTCGTGGCGCTGGACACGAACGCGACGAAGCGGCCGTCGGCCGACACCGCACTGTGGTAGCTGTTCCCGTCGGCCTGCTGGTCGGCGCTGTCCAGCGACACCCGCGCGGTCAGCGGAACTCGCTCGGCGAGGGCCGGCGGCGCTGTTGCGGTCACGGCGAAGATCGCCGCACCAGCGAACAACGCGTCACCCGTTCGGGTGTGGATCAGGCAGGTGCCACTGTGGGCAGGCCCAACTCGTCCGCGGCGGCCTGCATCCGCACGTCGTACGTCACGAGGGCCCGGAGCTCCGCCCCCAAGGTTTGCGCCGAGATGACATGGATGGCATCCAAGCTCCGCAGTCCGCGTACCTCTACCTCGCCGGCTCGATCCAGGAGCTGACGATCCAGGGGCAACAGGAACAGTCGCGCGAGCTGTTGACGGGCGACCGGAACTGCTCGACTTCCGCGCGGGCGCACCGCTCGGACTACCTCCGTTCGGGCTAGCAGGGAACTCACCCGCTGATCATCCCGATGGCGGCGCAGGTAGCGCCGGAGTGCTGGGGATTCGGCTTCGGCCTGGATGAGCTTGACGATGGCCGAAGAGTCCAGGTACAGCCTCAACGCTCGTGCTCGCGTAGCCGGGCCAGTTCCTCAGATGCGCTGAACCCGTAGTCCTGCGGCGGCTCGTCGGTCACGTCGCCGGGCAGTTCAGGGGCAAGCACCCGCCCCGTCGCGATCATCTCCTCCCAGGAGTCCTCGGCCGGGGGGATCAGTCGGGCGACGGGGCGGCCGCGATCGGTGATCTGCAGCGACTCCCCGGCGGCGACTCGGGCCAGGTAGCGGCTGGCGTACTGGCGTAGCTCCCGGACCCCGATGCTCTCCATGTGCTACACGCTAGCACCTGGTCGTCGTCTGCCAGGATCGCCGGCATGACGGCAACCCTGATCACCGTCGCACCGACCGGTGCGGAGTCCAGCAAGGCCGACGTACCAGCCCTTCCGGTGACCCTGGACGAGCTGGTCGCGACCGGCCGCGACTGCCAGGCGGTCGGGGCCAGCGTGATCCATGTGCACATCCGGGACGCCGACGCCCGCCCGAGCCTCGATCCGGGCCGGCTACGCGACACCGTGCAGGCGCTGCGGGGCGAGACCGACCTGGTCGTGCAGCTGTCCACTGGCGGCGCGGTCACCGATCCGGAGCGGGACCGGCTGGCCGTGCTCGACGCCGAACCGGATGCGGCGAGCTGCTCGATGGGCACTGTGAACTTCGGCCGCGACGTGTTCCTGAATCGCTGGGACTTCATCGTCGAGCTGCACAGTGCGATGCGCGAGCGCGAGATCGTGCCGGAATACGAGATCTTCGATCTCGGCCAGCTGTCCACCCTGCACCGGCTGCTGGACAAGCACGGAGCGCCGTACGGCGGACACGTGCACGTGGACCTGGTGATGGGCGTCCCGGGCGGCATGCCGGGCACCGCGGCGGCGCTGGTCGCAGCCCTTGGGTTGCTGCCGGCCGGAGCGACGTTCGCCGCGACCGGGGTGGGGCGCACGACGTTGCCGGTGATGCTGGCCGCGCTGTCCGCGGGTGGTCACCTCCGGGTCGGCATGGAGGACACGCTGACCTACGCCCCCGGCGAGCCGGTGACCGGCAACGCCCAGCTCGTGGCCCGTGCGGCCGGGATCGCCAAGATCGCGCAGCGGCCGCCCATGAGCGTCGACGACGCGCGCGCCCTGCTGGGCATCCGCGACCGGCGGACGGTCCCCGCGACGTGACCGGACCCAACCCGATCCTGGTCGAGGTCGTCCGCAACGGCTGGGTCGAATCGGTGCACCGTGGCTCGGTCTACGTGAGCGGGCCGGACGGGCAGCCGGCGCTGCAGGCCGGCAAACCCGACGAGAGTTGCTTCCCCCGATCGGCCAACAAGCCCATGCAGGCGGTGGCGATGCTGCGCAGCGGCCTGGACCTGGCCGACGAGGCGGACCTGGCCCTGGCCACCGCCTCGCACTCCGGAGAGCCGGTCCACGTCGAGCGCGTGCGCGCACTCCTGGCCTCCGCCGGACTGTCCGAGGACGACCTGGGTTGCCCGCCACAGCTGCCGATCGGCGAGGAGGCGGCGCACGCAGTGCTCGCGGCCGGGGGTGGCCCGGCGCGGGTCCTGATGAACTGCTCGGGCAAGCACGCGGCCATGCTGCTGACCTGCCAGGCGGCCGGGTGGCCGCGCGAGGGCTACCTCGAACCGGATCACCCGTTGCAGCGAGAAGTGCGCCGGGTGGTCGAGCAGTTGGCCGGGGAACCGGTCACGGCCACAGGGGTGGACGGCTGCGGAGCTCCGCTGTTCGCGATCACCCTGATCGGTGTCGCGCGCAGCTTCCGGGCCTTGGTCACCGCTGAGCCCGGTACGCCGGAGCGCCGGGTGGCCGACGCGATGCGCGCGCACCCGCTGCTCGTCGCGGGCAGCACCCGCGACGACACCCGGCTCATGGGCGCGGTCCCCGGTCTGCTGATGAAGGGCGGCGCGGAGGGGGTCCACGCGGCGGCGCTGGCCGACGGATCGGCCGTGGCGCTGAAGATCGACGACGGCCAC